>CAJCCR010000225.1 GCA_903960945.1 uncultured Planctomycetaceae bacterium | reverse complement strand
CATTTCTCTATTTGGGTTTTTGAAGCAAACTTATCACAGATATATGTTGGCTAGCTCTTTTACCGGGCTTTCCTATTTTCCGTTTCCTTTTTGAGATTGATGCTATGATTAGATCTTCTTGGAATGTTTGGTTGCTTGCGCTTTCTGCACTGTTTTGTGTAGAGGCATCCGCCCAAGCCCGGCATTGTGGCGCAGTCCGCTACTCGCCTGTTTGCTGCGAACGCGAACAATTCTGCCTGCCAGAAGTGCAATGCAGAATCACTTACAAAGAATCAATCGAGGAACGCAGTCAGCTTTGTTATAAGCCTGTGTACCGTACTGTGATGAAAGAGTGCAAATCGGTTTGCTACAGGCCTGTTTACGAAACAACATATCACGACACTTCGTACACCGTTTGCAAACCCGTTTGGGAATGCTTCGATGTTGTTCGAAACTACACGGTATTAAAGCCTATTTATGAACAATGCGTTCGTGAAGAAAACTACACCGTGCAAAAACCCGTTTGGCAGACCTACCAAGTTCCTGTCAAATATACCACCTACAAACCTGTTTACGAACAACGTGTAAAAGAAGAACATTACACCGTACAAAAACCAGTTTGGCAAACCTACCAAGTTCCTGTTAAATACAACACCTATAAACCCGTTTACGAACAACGCGTCAAAGAAGAACACTTCACCGTACAAAAACCAGTTTGGCAGACCTATCAAGTTCCTGTCAAATACAACACCTACAGACCTGTTTATGAACAACGCGTCAAAGAAGAGCACTTTACCGTACAAAAACCAGTTTATTACGAAGAGCAAGTGCCTTGCACCCGTACGGTTATGAAACCTGTTTACACCACAGAAACCAGGGATATCGCTGAAACCATCTATGAATCCGTAATGGAACCAAGAGAAACCGTGGTACGAAGTTACTCTTGGGAACCTGTTTGCACAGAACAACAAATCTGCGTTCAAACTGGGTCATGGAGAACCGAAGTCTGTGAAATACCCGGTCAAGTAGTGATGCGAAAAGTTTGCCATCCTGGCTTTTGGACTATGGATCCATGCTGCTGCAAAATGATTTATGTTGCCGGCCATGTAAGCTGCAGCCCGGTTCAACTACCAAACCGGACGATCTGCAAAAAAATCTGGGAACCCAGAATGGAAACTCGAACCATTACTTGCACCAATTATGTCCGCAAGGAAAATTGCAATGTGATTCGTTCTTATTGCTGCAAAATCATACCCAAAACTGTTTGCAAAAAAGTATGTTTCACCAGATGCTGCATGGTGCCTGAAGTACAAAACTTTACGGTTACCCGTAAATGCTGCAAAATGGTTTGCGAACATAAGGTTTGCAAAACCCCTTATACTACTTGCAAAATGGTCTGCGAAGAACAATGCAAAATGGTTACCACGCAAAAATGCATCATGACCCAGCAACACTGCGTTAAGAAGACCCCCTACACCACTTGCAAAATGGTTTGCGAAGAACAATGCAAAATGGTAACTACTCAAAAATGCATCATGACCCAACAACACTGTGTCAAGAAAACTCCTTACACCACTTGCAAAATGGTCTGCGAAGAACAATGCAAAATGGTAACAGCACAAAAGTGCATCATGACTCAGCAACATTGTGTTAGAAAGATCCCTTACACCACTTGCAAAATGGTTTGCGAAAATCGCCAGGAAATCATCAAGGCACAACGGTGCAAAATGATAACTGAACAACGATGCTGCAAAGTACCTGTGACTACCTGCTCTTTGGTAAAGGAAGAATCCCTTTTCCAAGTGCCAGAAACTTATTGCACCATGGAACCTTTCACCGTTACCTATAAGGTTTGCAGAAAAGTCCCATGCGTCGAAATGATCGGAATCCCATCTTGCAATTAAATCGCAAGCAACCTTAGTTAAACATCAACTCCTCTGGTTAACATTAACCAGAGGAGTTTTTCATTTCACAGCCATCTAAAAAACCAGTTTGCCTGAGTTAAACCCGATTTAGCTTAACCTCATTAATCTTTGCAATAGATTTAATCTTTGGGTTATATATCAATGATGAATCCGGTTAATATTAGGCAGGAGGTGAGCATGAAACAGGTAAGAGTTGGCGCGGTTAATTATCTGAACACGAAACCGCTGATACACAATTTGGCGCAGATTGCACCTCATTGGGTTCTTGACCTCCAAGTTCCAAGCCACCTTGCAAAAGATCTTGCTGCAGAAAAACTCGATATTGCTCTGATACCAGTGATCGAATACTTTCGTCACCCCAACTACCGCATCATTCCGGGAATTTCAATCGCCTCCCATGGCCCGGTTCTTAGTGTTACCCTATTTAGCAAAGTTCCCTGGCCTGAAATCAAATCAATTTCACTTGACGAAGGATCAAAGACGAGTGTCGCACTTTTAAAAATACTCTCTAAACAATTGCACGGCATTGGTTTTACTTCCTCGGCATTACCCATGAATGCCGACCCGGAAAAAGTCACAACCGATGGCGTGCTTTTGATTGGCGACCGTGCAATGAAAGCGTGTTTGAGTGGATTCCCATTTGCTTACGATTTAGGAAAGGAATGGCATGATTATGCAAATTTGCCATTCGTATATGCAATCTGGGCAGTACACGAACGAGCCTTTGGGGAGAATCTGACTCGATACTTTGCAAAGTCAAAAAAAGCGGGACTGGCGCATGTGGGCGAAATCGCAAGTCATGAATCCAAAATACTAGGAATCGATGCAGGCTTTTGTAGAAGATACCTTTCGCATATCATTCAATATAATTTGGGTAGTAGGGAAATAGCAGGGCTAGAATTGTATCGACACTTGGCTTACCAAAATGGGCTGATTGAACAGGAAAGAAGTATAGATTTCCATGATTGCAGAACTTTTGCAAAAAGCCATTAATGGCAAAAGAATAACTCCAGAAGAAGGCCTTTTACTTTTAGAAAAAGCCGACATTCTTTCTTTGGGTGAAGTTGCAAATAAAGTTTGCAACAAACTACACCCAGAAAGTTATCGAACATTCAATATTGACCGTAACATCAATTACACCAACATATGTGCAGCAGTTTGCGACTTTTGCGCCTTTTACCGAAAGTCTTCGGATGTAGATGCCTATGTTCTTCCCCGTGAAGAAATTTACAAAAAGATCGAAGAAACAATAGCATTGGGCGGAGATCAAACACTTTTACAAGGCGGCTTGCATCCAACACTTAAACTAGAATGGTATGAAGATTTACTAAGAGACCTCAAAACCAGATACCCTAAATTTAATCTACATGCCTTTAGCCCTCCTGAGATTTGGCATTTTCATAAACTCAACAAGTTACCATTAAAAGAAGTCCTACAGCGGCTTAAAGATGCTGGTCTAGGTAGTCTGCCTGGGGGCGGGGGTGAAATTCTAGCAGACCGAGTTCGAAAACTGCTTACCAAAAACAAATGCTTAACTGAAGAATGGCTTGAAGTTCATAGAGTCTGGCATGACTTGGGCGGCAAATCAACATGCACCATGATGTTTGGGCATGTTGAAACACTTGCTGAACGGATTGAACACTTAGAGAAATTAAGACAGCTTCAAGATGAAACTGGGGGATTCACAGCTTTCATCTGCTGGACATTTCAGCCAGAGAATACCGAGATGGCTCACATTTCGCCTACAGGTGGATTTGAATACCTAAGGACTCAAGCCTTGGCAAGAATTTATCTGGATAATATTCCAAACATACAATCTTCCTGGGTTACTCAAGGTGGAAAAATCGGACAACTTGCGTTACAATTTGGGGCCAATGATATGGGTAGCCTAATGATTGAAGAAAATGTGGTTTCTTCAGCAGGCACTGTTTACCATTTAAGTTTGGATGAAATCAAGAACTCAATCAAAGAACTTGGCTATTTGCCTAAGCAAAGAGATGTGTTTTATCAATTGATATAAGCTGAAGTAATAAAAAAACACCGACAGAAAATTTCTGCCGGTGTTTTAGTTTTGAATTAAAAGATTTTACAGGCCATTATCGCCATTACCAAAACCGCCTTTTCCACCGAAGCCACCGCCGCCAAATTGGCCACCGCCGCCAAACCCACCACCACCAAACCCTCCGCCGCCGAATTGACCGCCGCCAAATTGACCGCCGCCAAATTGGCCGCCGCCAAACCCACCGCCACCCATATTATTTTGGCCACCCATATTTCCGCCACCACCGCTTTGAAATGCTGAGCCGCCAACTCCAGACATAATCCCTTGCATTGCCATTTGGTAAAAGGGATTATTCATACCTACGGCTTGTCCACCCGTACCGCCGCCACCTTGGCCAAATCCACCGCCGCCGCCGCCTTGACCAAAACCACCGCCGCCAAATTGGCCACCACCTCCAAAGCCACCACCGCCTTGACCAAAACCACCACCGCCTTGGCCAAATCCACCGCCTTGGCCAAATCCACCACCGCCTTGGCCAAATCCGCCGCCGCCTTGGCCAAATCCGCCGCCGCCTTGGCCAAATCCGCCGCCGCCTTGGCCAAATCCGCCGCCGCCAAAACCACCACCGCCTTGGCCAAATCCACCACCGCCACCCATATTACCACCCCCCGTAGAAAGTGGAATTTGATAAAGCTGTGAGATTTGCATACCTGGAGCATTATTTTGTGTGAATTGGGCAGTACCTTGAATTCCCCCAGTGCTTTGTTGGAAACCGCCACCGTTCACACCGCCGTTGCCACTAGAGCTGCTTCCTGTATTAAAATTTACATTTTGGTTAGCAATCTGTGCTTGAACTGTATTATTTAATGCTGGTGGTGGGGGTGGAGCAGGGGGTAAAATCATCCTGTAGCGCTGTGCTGAAGTAATTCCAGGCGTACCAACAAAAATACTTGCTGGTATTAACAACCCTAAACCAAGCTTAAATAGATTTTTAGTGAGCATTGGAAATCCCTTTATGTACAAAAGCCGTTTTAATTGCTAAAGCAAACTTAAAGATAACGCAGTTTATTATAGCACATTAATTGAATGAAATTAGGCTAATTATTTGCGAATTAATCTGTTTTTATTTTGTTTATATTCATTCAAAGGGCAGAAAAACAAAACAAAAAACAATCCAACAATACGCAAACGCTTATTAGAATTAACCTTACGACCACGGCAAAGAGTCCCTTAAAACTTTCCAAATAATTGGCTTAGTTAGTATTGACACAAAATCAAAGCACTTTATACATGCGCACTCACAAGGCAGCATTTATTGCCCTAGCGGGAGTTTTCCCGGGGTTTTGTTGTTCTTGAAATGCTTGGCAGGGGGAATCGCCATGCTTATGTTCCGGATTCGGTTTAAATTAAAGGATTTACCTTTAATTATGTGGAAGGAGCTGGGGGAAATATGAAAAAGTTAATTCGTGGAGCAGCAGCCTTAATCGCTGGCTGGCTGGCTACAAGCACACCAATTCTATTTGCACAGGACCTCGCATCCGGCGAACCCAATCTTCCTTTACCTCTTTACCACGCAAGACCGGACACAGGGGGGTTCTTTATGTCCGGCTCTTACGCCATGTACAGGCAAACTAATCCCATCAAAAGCCAAACAGTGGCTTACCGTGGCTTCTATGCCATCGATGGTACAAACCTTGGGCCCCAAGCCATCGTTGGAACAGGTACCAACTCTACCATTGTTGCATCAGATGTCCCAAATGGAACATTCATTGGTAGCATGGCTGACGCACTAAATACTCAAAGTGTGTCTGGACCAAGCTCTTACATGCCTGGTTTTAAAGTTGAAGGCGGGTGGAAATTCGCGGATGAATCTTCCATCACCCTGAGCTACCTTTGGTTGGCAAAAGCAAACTATTCTGCAACCGCGAGTTTAATTCCACCGAATTTAAACATTGGGCCTACAGGTTCTGAAAGCTATATTTCGTCGCCAGTTTACGGCTATCCATCACAATATGCCGGGCCATTAAATGATATTATTGCCTTTGTTGACCCTGCACTTGCATCACAGGTAACTGCCCAGGGTGGCACAGTACCAACTATCACTGTTCCAACAGTTATCGATCCAAACGCACCTGCAGGAGCGCCATCATCCGTGGCACTGGGAGCATTTGCAACGCCATTTGCAGCGTATGGTATTTGGAATGCTGCGGACTTGATGACAATAGAATTTACCCAAAGATTTCAACAAGTTGAATTAATGTACCGTAAACCGGTTTATGAAACTGACGATTATCGTCTAAGTGCAGCGGTCGGACCAAGATTCGCTTGGATTTGGGAACGGTTCAAATGGGTCGCAACAGATCTTAACGCCTTAGGAAATGGCAGCCAGAATGATGCCGCCGCTTACACCAATATCGTTTCGAATAGGCTGTATGGTATTAATGCAGGTTTAATGCAGGAATGGTACCTTGGCCATGGATTTGCAGCACAAGTAGATATTCAGGCCGCACTTTTTGCTAACGTAGTAAAAGAAAGAGCCAAGTATGAATTTAGCTATGTAAAAAATGCCACGCCGATTAGCAAACGATCCAAGACTGTTTACACCATTGTTCCAGAAGTCCAACCATCGGTTGGTATGGCCTGGTACCCAGTTGAAGGAATTGAATTCCGCGTTAATTACGATGTTATGATGTTCTTCAATACCATTGCGTCACCAAATCCAGTGAATTTTAGCTGGGGTGGTTTAGACCCTACTTACTCAAGCACCTTCAGAATCTTTGACGGCTTTAATGCAGGTCTTGCACTTGTCTTCTAAGCTAAAATAAAGTTGAT
>CAJCCR010000224.1 GCA_903960945.1 uncultured Planctomycetaceae bacterium | reverse complement strand
GTCTTTTAGATTTGCATCCAAATTATCGTAGACGCTTTGCGAAATCAGTAGGCTGGTGCCAAACTCCTTATTCAAGCTTTCAATTCTTGATGCGGTATTCACGATATCACCAATCACCGTGTATTCTTTGCGAGTATTAGTACCCATTACCCCTGCAACCATGGGGCCGTAATTAATGCCGATACCCAGACTTACATTTTCACCTAATCTAGAGACATTAAACATTTGTAACTTTTCAAAAATTCCAATAGCACAGATCACTGCTGAATTGCATGAGTTGGGAAGGCTAAGAGGCGCGCCAAAAACAGCCATAAAGCCATCTCCCAAAAATTTATTGACAATGCCTCCAGCTTTTTCAACCTCTGCAACCGTGAAATTAAACACCTGATTCAGGAAGGCCACCGCATCTTCCGGGGTCATGGTGGAAGATCGATGGGTGAAGTTTCGGATATCCAAGAAAAGAACCGAAGCATTGACATTATCCCCACCTATTTTTAAATCTTTGGATACGATCTGATCCGCTACATCTTTGGATACGAACCTGCCAAAGATATCTTGTATCTTGGTTTTTTCAAAAGCCACAGCCATGGCTGATTCAATCATTTTCCTCAAGAGCAAAGCGATTGTTCCCATGATGAAGCCGGAAAGTAAAATTTCTGCAATGCCCCAAGATTCGTCCAGCAATTGTTTGTCTACCTCGCTAAATGACAAGATCAAGAGGAGTAAGAAGATTCTTCCCACACTTGCAATAAGGGCGGCATAAAAACAAAGCCAGAAACGCAGGTAAAGAATGCTTAACAGCATGAAGGGTATATGCTCGATCAAATACACATTGCTATAGGCTTTTTCTAATTGCAGGTGCAAGGCTTGGATTAAGATGCAAACGAATGGGATGGAGGCTTCAACTGTAATAGTTAAAACCTTATAAAAATTGGGTTCGATTTCCTGGCGGGCTTGATACATTAAGCGCTTTTTTTGATACCATACTTCGTATCCAAAAAAAACCACGATACTGGCTATCAACTCCATCAGATAAATTATGATTTTGGTTGAAGGGTTTTCATATTTCTTCATTTCCACGAAGAAAAAAGCTGAATCGAGAAAGAGAAATACAACGGCTATCAATCGTACCAATCGAAAACGCATTTCAATAACAAAATCTTTGCCCTTCCAATTTGCTGCTAAAATTGGATTTGTAGCCCAACCAGAATACTTGAAAAGAATTTTAGTGAAATTTGAATTCACTGCCATTTTCTCAAGGGCTTTTGATAAATTTGAGTGTGGATTATTATTGTTATCCATGTTTTATCCGTTATTTTTACTGATAAGTTAGGCGGTAGTCATAGAGGAACAAAATGAAATTACTCGACTCCCTAAATACCCCGGTGACCCGTGAAAGATATGCCTTGGTTGGTATCTCTCTTATGCTGCTTAAGTATGCCATCGATGTTTTCGTCGCTTGGGTATTCTTTGACAAATTCTGGTCCCCAAGAAAGTATATCATATGGCCCGATGGCGATACAGTAACCCTTTTTAATCTAGGTCAAGAGGAACGCATTTTTGGCCTAACCATGCTGGCTCTTTCAATTCCGTTTATCATCATAGGCACCGTGATGACTTTCCGCAGATTACTAAGTGCGGAACTTCCCCGAGCATTGGTTGTTCTATTTTTTATACCGGTCTTGAATCTTTTTTTGATTGGGTTGCTGTGCCTTTTGCCCGCCAAGGTGGTTTCGCCTTTAGAACAAGCGAACACTCTTGAAACTCCCACACCCAAATTAGTAACACCCACCTGGGGAATAATTTTCAGATCCACCGTGGTTTCCTGCATGATCACAGTTCCCCTTGCATTTTTTGGGGCCAATATCCTACAAAATTATGGGTTTGGCCTATTCATCGGATTACCCTTTGCACATGGATTTTTCTCCGTTCTCTCCTTTGGTTGGCATAACCCCCAACCTTTTAAAAGCTGTATGATGGTTGGATTTTATTCAAGTTTTCTGGCGTTTCTGCTGCTTTTCTTTTTAGCAATTGAAGGTGCAATTTGCCTGATCATGTTTATTCCCATGGGTTTGGTGCTTTCCCTTCTTGGATGCGTACTAGGGTATTTGGTACAACGCAGGCCATCTTCCCAAACAGCATTCCCACTGCTGCTATTGCTTCAAGTCCCAGGCTTGCCCCTGTTGATGGGAATGGAACAAATCTTGCAAGATGCTTCCCCTGTTCGCGAAGTGATAAGCATGATTGAAATTAATGCTCCACCCGAAAAAGTATGGAGCCAGGTGATTGCGTTCCCCCCAATTCCAGAGGCCAACAGACATTGGATGTTTCTTACCGGAATTGCTTATCCGATAAAGGCCGAGATCGAAGGCAAGGGTGTGGGCGCCGTCAGGAACTGCATTTTTTCGACAGGCCCGTTTGTCGAGCCCATCACCCGGTGGGATGAACCCAATAGACTTTCATTTGATGTCACCAGCCAGCCATGCCCCATGAAGGAATGGAGCCCCTACAACATTCACCCGCCACACCTCGATCATCATTTGATCAGTAAAAAAGGCGAATTCAGACTGATTCGCTTAGAGGGTAATCGCACCCGTTTAGAGGGCAGCACTTGGTATTCCAATAACATGTGGCCCAATGGCTACTGGGGGATCTGGTCAGATGCGATTCTCCACGGAATTCATCTGCGTGTGCTGGATCACATCCGAATAGAATCAGAAAAGTTGTAATAAAGACCTTAGCAATTTGGTCTAGATTAAGAATTTAATTTCTTAACAAGTACAAGGGAGTTTCTGCCACTCTTATCGTACTTCTCTTTCCGAGACAAAGGCAACATATCTGGAGAACCGGGCAGGAACCCACCTTTTTGCTGGAAAAAGTTAATCGCCTGCGTGGATAGGCAGAACAATTCCTGCATCCCCGCTGCTTTTGCAAGCGACTCCCCATACTGCATGAGTTTTGTTCCAACCCCTTGGTTTTCATGGCGTGGATCAACACATAAGCAAGCCAACTCGGCTTTCTTCTCTGCAGGGAAAAAGTGCAGTGCAGCGCAACCCGTTGGGTTTTTATCCACCTCAAACACAAAGAATTCATCTACCTGTTTTTCTATCTCCGCACGAGTTCTGCTGATCAACTCATCGTTGGCAATGGAGTTGCGAATCAACGAATGAATCGCACGAGCATCTTTTTTTTGCGCTTTTCGAATCGCAACATATTCGTTGGCATGAATCAGCGTTCCTATTCCTTCGTTGGAAAACACCTCTGCAAGCAATCCTTCTTCCACCTGACCATCGATCAGATGAACCCGGGGCACGCCCCCCCGAATTGCTTTAATCGCCTGCTCAATTTTTGAAACCATTGGGCCAGTAATGTCATCGCGTTGCTTTTTGAGTATCTGTTCTGCATCATCTACAGAAATCTGCCTGACAAAGGATTCTTTATTATCGTTCTTTTTCGCCTTCTGAATAACCAGCCCAGCTTGGGTTGTCAGATAAATTAGTTTCACCGCCTGCAGCGCCCTTGCAACCTCGGATGCAACTATATCCGAATTTAAACGAAAACTGTGCCCTTCCCCATCACACCCGATCGGTGGGATTACTGGAACAATATCCTGCTTCAATAATGAATTTAACAACACCGTATCTATTCTTTCGACCCTTCCTGTGTGCTGTTGATCGATGCCTTGAAGTATCCCGGCGGGATGTGCCACGATGGAATTACTTACCGAGGCCTTAAGATCGGAGGTTGATAAACCTTCTAAAAGTTCATGGGAAACCCGACTGGCAGCCAAAAGGCTTAAATCCAAAGTATCTGCATCGGTAATCCCTGTACCATCTAGATTTGATGGCTTTTTGCCCATGACTTCTGCAAGCTTTAATATCTGGTGGGCAGCACCATGAACCAACACCACTCCGATGTTCAAACTGCGCAAAAGGGCTATATCCAAAAGAATATTGCGAAAGTTTTCACTTTCTACCACGATACCATCCAACGCAATTACGAAGGTTCTATCCCGAAAGCGGGGTACATAACGCAAAATATCTCGTAGCTTCGTAAGTTGATGGATCATTTAAAATTCCCGTTAAACATTATCCTATCGTTGCACCAGCAGACATTCCTTCCTAGAATACTAGTTACAAATGTAACCAAGTGGGCTTTCAAGGCAAAGCCCTGTTTATTCCAAGGAGAAGGAATGGCGGAAAAAGTTGTCATCATCGGTTCTGGCCCTGCTGGTTGGACTGCTGCAATTTATGCAGCCCGGGCCAACCTTCAACCTATTGTTTTTGAAGGCGCCATCACCGAAGAAAACCGTATTAAAGGTACTCTTCCGCTGGGCCAACTCGCCCTTACCACCGAAGTTGAAAACTTTCCCGGGTTTCCTTCAGCAAGTTTGCATCAGTTCTTAGAAACCGCTCTGCCCGAAGATCGCAGGCCTTTCTGGGTGTTAGACAAGAAAAGCCAACCAGGCCACGGAATCACCGGCCCCGAGCTTATGGATCTTATGCGCCAGCAGGCCCTTAATTTCGGTACCCGCATCATTACTGATGATATCACCCATGTTGATTTTTCCAAGAAACCCTTCCGTATCACTTCCTTGGAAGGAAACACGGTTGAAGCTATGTCGGTGATCATTTCCACCGGGGCCCGAGCCAACTACCTTGGCCTTCCCACGGAAGATAACTTTAAAAACCGTGGTGTTTCTGCCTGTGCAGTATGCGATGGCGCCCTGCCTCGGTTCCGCAATAAACCTCTGGTTGTTGTGGGTGGTGGCGATTCTGCCCTCGAAGAGGCTTCCTACCTAAGCAAATTTGCAAGTGTTGTTTATCTGGTACATCGCCGAGATAAGCTCCGAGCCAGCAAAATCATGCAAGATAGGGCCCTTGGCAACCCTAAAATCAAGCCTTGCTGGAATAGTGCGGTCGAAGAAGTCTTGGGGAATGATAAAGATGGCGTTACCGCAGTTAAACTTAAAAATCTAGTTACTGGAAAAGTCGAAGAACTGGCAACTAGTGGCATGTTTGTTGCGATCGGCCATACTCCCAACACCGATTTCCTTAAGGGACAGTTGGAATTAGATGATAAAGGCTACATTGTTTGGCAAAAGCCCGCCCGAACTAATACCAGTGTGGAAGGTGTTTTTGCCTCCGGGGATGTCGCAGATAGCTACTATCGGCAGGCAATTACCGCAGCAGGAAGTGGCTGTATGTCTGCATTAGATGCAGAGCGTTGGCTAGCAGAACACGGAGAACTTTAGTTTTTTTAGGTTGACCTTTGGCCCTACGGTATCTATTCATAATAATAGGGAAAATGACCTCGTAGCTCAGTTGGTAGAGCAACAGACTTTTAATCCGTAGGTCCTGGGTTCGAGTCCCAGCGAGGTCACTTCCTTACTTTGTATTACTTCGTTACAACTCGCATCATTTCGCATAACTTCGCAACTACCATGGACTTCCGTCAAACTTTGCGAATCTTTGCAAAGTTCTGCTTGGCCTTGGTGTACCGGAAAATGGCCGAAAATGGCCGAAGGTGTACCGGATTCTGGCCGAAGAGTTGTAGAATCACTATCTTTCTGGCCATTAATTGAAGGTGTCACGAGTCCCAGCGAGGTCACTTCCTTACTTTGTATTACTTCGTTACAACTCGCATCATTTCTCATAACCTCGCAACTACCATAGACTTCCGTCAAACTTTGCGAATCTTTGCAAACCGTTTCTGTGCTTTGCTGCATCGGAATATGCATCAACTGCATCGCTTTTTGCATCAGTAATTATGGCATTTTGCCATTCCTGTTCTAGGGCCTTACAATTATCAACCAATCTTGATTCGGTGCCATGGATAAGTTGCAAGAAATTTTTAAGCGCAATTAAATTGAGAATTGATTGCGATTTAAGAAAGCATCGTTCCTTCATCGCGAGTTTGTTTAATTGGCACTACCACTACCATCATAGTTTTTTGGGCCCATTACAAAAAACGATGATATCCACCAAGATTTTATGGTATCGCGTACCTCAGAATGATGAGATCTGGGTTTTAGGTACCCTCGAATAGTTTTCTTTTACCTTTTCAGTTCAGACACCTATCCGTTCATCATTTCCTTGATCTGTTTAGTTGAGTTGCCTATTGGGCGATCGAGGGGGATCCCCGTGCAAGCAAGAAGGGTAGCGAGCAGATCACCTTGATTCGCTTTCGTGGTCAGGAAGCGACCGGTCTTCAGCGAGCCGCCGCCGCCGCCCGCGATGACGAACGGTAGGTTCTCGCGGGTGTGGTTGTTGCCATCTTCGAGGCCGGAACCCCACATCATAATGCAGTTGTCAAGAAGTGTGCCTTTGCCCTCCTTGAGGCTAGCCATTCTTTTCACCATATAGGCAAACTGAGATATGTTGAAGGCGGTGATGGCTGCAACCTTAGACTTGGTTTCATCCTTATTCCCGTGATGGGTAAAGGAGTGGTGGTCACCGCTTAAACCAAGTTCGGGATAGGTCACACCGTTTGGTGTGGAGCCAATGTAGGTGCTGACTCGCGTGGTATCGGTCTGGAAGGCGAGCACATTAAGATCGCACATCACCTGCATGTATTCGCTGCGTTTCTCGCCGATGGGGATTTTGATCTCAATGGGCGGAGAGTCTGATGCGTTACGTTTGACGGTGCTAACCCCTGCTTTTTCGAGTGCGGCATCTTTCTGCCTCTGTTCAATCGCTGCGATACGGCGCTCCACGAATCGAACACTATCGAGGTATTCATCGATCTTGTGCTGATCGTCTTGCGGAAGTTTCTTGCGAAGTTCGCGTGCACCACCAATAACCAAATCGAGCATGCTACGATCAAGCGGATCGTGCTTCAGTGTGGAGCCTGGTTTGTCGGCTTTGCCAAAAAGACGGTTGAGCACATTGCGGGGATTAATCTCGGCTGGTACCACTTGGGTAGCCGAGCGGAAACTGCAATGCGAATAGTACCCTTCGTTCAATCCCTCCTGATTTTCCTTATGCGTCTGGGGCATTGTCGCCAACTCAAGAGATGGCAAAGTGGTCAACCCACCGATGTAGTTTGCTGCAATCTGGTCGGCAGAGATTGCGATATCGATCTTGTTGCGGTGATCAGCATTGGGAAGAGTAGCAGTAAGCCAGGTCGATAGCTCGAGAGCGTGTGGTGCACCATTGAAAGGTTTGATCGGCACGCCAGAGACGCCCTTTACCATAAGGCATTGATTGAGAACAGGGCGCAGAGACTCGATTGACTTGGGTGGTGCGGTAAGGAATGTGTCGAGACTGGTTGGCCAGAATTCATCCATGACAACACCGTGCGGCATATACATGAAGCCGAGCCGAACGGGGGGCTTGGCAGTCGTACCCTTTTCATTCCCAGCCCAGCCGAGGGAGTTTAACAGAGGCAAGGCAAGAGTTACACCTATGCCTTTAAGGCAGTTTCTGCGATCGAGCATGGATTTCTGAATCATGATTTTACCTTATTTAATACGACGATTGGTAAATGGATAACTGGTAACAACTTCAATGATCAGCGATTGCATACGATAACCGTCCTTGCTGATATTTTCCAGCAGGTGGTCGACGACGATCTGATCATAGCCTTCAATCTGACGGCAAAGAGAATAGGCGAGCAATTTTTCGGCAAGGTTACGAGCGATGTCTTCTTTGCGTGTGGCGATGAACGCTTTCAAGTCTTTTGGCGAATTGAATTTCACGCCTCCCGGCAGTTCGCCGGTGGCATCAATCGGGGCACCTGAATCATCTTTATCCCGCCAACGACCGATGGCATCAAAATTTTCCAACCCGAAA
Organism: uncultured Planctomycetaceae bacterium; assembly: GCA_903960945.1. Classification (GTDB taxonomy): domain Bacteria; phylum Planctomycetota; class Planctomycetia; order Gemmatales; family Gemmataceae; genus UBA969. The sequence goes on along the minus strand of CAJCCR010000224.1, from coordinate 3,570 downwards.
CCGATCGGATCCATGACCTTATGGCAGTTCGCGCAAGCGGCATTGGTGCGATGGAGTTCCGTTCGCTGACGCATCGTCAGAGTTGCGACCTTTTTCTTATCCTGTTTTTCAAGTGAGGGCACATTTGGTGGAGCGGGCGGGATGTGCTCGCCTAATACTTGTTCAAGCACCCACGCTCCGCGTTTTACCGCACTGGTCCTGTCGGGGAAGGAAGTCATTGCAAGAATGCCGGGCATACCTAGGATCCCGCCACGATTAGCATCCGTGATCTGGACACGTCGCATTTCTGGACCGGTGATGTTTTTTTCGAGCCCATAGATCTTCGCAAGTTTCTCATTCAAGAATGTGTAATCACTGTTGATGAAATTCATGATGCTATGGTTACTCCGGACAATGCTATCGAATAGCAGCCAGACTTCATCGTACATCGCTGCTCGCACTTCGGGAGTCATCCCAGGAAACTTGGCAGGGTCGAATCGTTTGTCCCTCAACCCTTTGACGCCTAGCCATTGCGAGCCAAAGCCTTCAAAAAGAGCTTTCGAACGTGGGTCAAGTAGCATCCGTTTCACTTGAGCCCGCAGGGTTTCTGGTTCATGAAGTTTTCCAAGATCGGCGAGGCCCGAGAGTTCAGCATCCGGCATGGTCGACCAAAGAAAATACGACAATCTTGAAGCGAGATGATGATCATCGAGCGCAACAATGGTCTGATTTTCTGGCGTTTCCCTCGCAGGCGTGATGAAGAGAAACTGCGGTGAAATTAGTACAGCCTTCAGCATCATGCGCAACGATGCCTGGTAGTCGAGCTTATTTTCACGACTGAGTTCATAGACACGCAACAGCACAGCAATTTCTTCATCCGTCGCAGGTCGCCGATAGGCGCTCCGTGTTAGCGAATGTGCCACCTTTTTCGCTGCATTGCGCCAATCACTTTCAGACGAAGGCGTTGTTCCAAAAAGTAGTTTCTGCTTATTGGTAGCGGGCCCATCCTTCATACCGAGAGCAAGGTTCAAAGCCTCATTCGCGATCACCAGATACTGTTCGGTCTGCAAAGGGGAAAGTGTATTCAGATATCCTTCGCCCGGAACTTCATCAGGTAGATCCTTGGCAACTGATGGATCGATGCCCAAAAAGTCATGCAGGGTGTTGCCATACTCCACCTTGTTAAGTCGGCGGATGACAAAAAGCCCTGGGTCTTTGGGATTGAGGTATCTGATCAGTGGGATCAATTCCAGAAACTTCCTTCGTTCCTCGTCCGTCGGTTGCTTCTTGGCATCAACCGGAGGCATGGAATGATCTTTAACATTTACAAAAGTAGCCTGCCATTGTTTGCGGAATTCCCCCGCTCCTGGTCGCTTCAAAGCATTTGCGAACGAGACATCGCCTTTCTTCACATTGGCGTTTTTGCCGTGGCACTCGATGCAATATTTGTTAAGAAAAGGGGAATCACGAAATGTTTTCAGAATTTCCGTGCGCTTTTTTTCGGAAACATCCTCTTCTGCAGCAATGACTGGTGAAGAAAATATCATCACCATTCCGAAGATGGGCATGACGAGAAACAAACGAATTGGATTGCAGCTTTTTGAGATCACGCTATTTTTCGCTGTGCTGGAGTGCAGTATTAGGCAAGTAAGATACCGAAGTATATCATGTTCTTTTAAATAGTTCAATCAAAGGGGGATGAAATGCTAGAGAAAACCTCGGGCCTAGCAGATTAAAAGTATCTTATCATTCATGGCAAACAGCATCCACCACAGTTAGCTTACAAAAACACTGTTTTGGAAACCGGATGAATTGCCGGTGAAGATGGAATCCAGAAGCGTGGTATCAAAATCAAAGATTTTGACATTTGGGTTTTGGCCAATATTATTACCCGCGCCAGTAATGATGTTTTGCTTTCCTGTGCCATAATAATCTGCAGCACCAACACGAACAGCACCATTATAACCTTGTTGATAAGGCGAAAAGGAGCCAAGCTTTTGGTAGTTTTGTCCATCAAACAGATTAACTTTTGCATCGCCACCTTGGCCGGTTCCGGTGATGATTTCTGCATGGTGATCTCCAGTTAGATCGCCCGCAGCAACAAAGATGCCACCTGCAAAACGCGTGTCATAAGCAAAGAATGTGTGAAGTAAAGAGAAGTTGCCACTGGAATAAATATTCACCTGAGGCCCACCACCGATTCCCGCACCAGTAATAATTTCCCTAACGCCATCCCCTGTAAGGTCGCCTGTTGCAACAGAAACACCACCTAGAAAAGTAGGTGCGTAAGCAAAGAAGCTGGCTTTTGGAGTCAGGGAATTAAGCGTAAGAGAACCACCATCCCAGACAATAACATGTGGCCCGCCAGTGGCCCCAGCACCAGTAACCAAATCTGGAACACCATCGCCAGTGACATCGCCGGAAGCAACAAATACGCCTCCTGAAAAAGAAGTGTTGTATGCAAAGAAATCAAGGAGGATATTTCCATTGGAACCACTGAAGATCGAAACGCGAGGCCCGCCCCCCGGGCCAGCAGCAGCGACAATATCATTAACGCCATCGCCATCAAAATCGGAGTTGGAGGAAACTCTGACTTCCCCAAAAAAGCCTTTGAAAGGCGTGATGGTTGTGGAAATTAAATTGTCTGCCGAATAAAGTTTGAAACCAGAACCAGTTGGTGTGGAAATATTGCCCACGGTAATGAATTGTGTATTTGATCTGGTAAGGGTGATATCGTTGCCATCGCCGCCATCGTATTTGAACTGGTAGCTTGTACCTTGTATTGTGATGATCTGGTTGTTTGCGATCCCCTTGAAGGTTCCCGAAACAGGATCAACGCCATCGTTATTGACCAATATCAATTCTTCGCCAGTTTTAAGGTTAAAGCTTCCAGAAAGATTAAGGGCTGCATCCCCAAGGGTGACTGTTCCATGGGTGGTGATTTGATCATACCCTGCCCCAGGTGTTGTACCGCGGATAGTTATGTTAAGCGCGGAAGGGCCCGAAAGAGAGATATCGTTGGATAACAAGAGTGAAGGGCTGACCGAACCACTTTTCGCTTCCAACTTTCCGATGGTAGCACTGCCCGAAAGTGTACCGCCATCCACAATAAAGTCGCTTGCCTGATTTGCGTTTAGAATAAGTGATCCGCCAAGAACTAAAGTTTTACCTGTGTAGGTATTTGCACCTAGGAAGGTTGTGGACCCAGAACCCGTGCGAATGAAATGTCCGCTGCCGGAAATGATGCCGGAATAGTTGTCCACGGTAGATCCAGAAACAGTAAGGCTTCCTGCGCCCAAGGTGATGTTGGAACTTCCAATAAGAGAGGCAACAGTTTCAGTCTTATTGTTTAAATCCCAAGTGCCACCATTCAGATTGATCGAGCTATTGTCATGGATGATTTCACTTGCCAAGGAAATAAAATTCCCACCTTCAAGGGTGATGGTACCAGTACCTGCGTTTAGGCCTGCAACCTGAATGGTGTTGGTTAACGCCTTCAAGAAGATGTTTCCATTACCCGTGCTAATTGCATTTAAGCCTGCGGTATTAACAACGGTAATGGGTTGGCTCACGGTGCCTAAGGTTGCGCCG
>CAJCCR010000223.1 GCA_903960945.1 uncultured Planctomycetaceae bacterium | reverse complement strand
GCGGTGGTCGGTGCTTTGTTAGTTTCCATCATGATTCTTTTGTTTTTAGGTAATTGGAGGATGACTCTGATAGCATCGTTTTCAATTCCTCTTGCACTCATGGGAGCAGTGATCGGTTTGCATATCACAGGCAATACTATCAATGCGATGACACTTGCGGGCCTAGCCTTGGCAATCGGCCCTTTGGTCGATGATGCCATTGTTGAACTTGAAAATAATCACCGGAATTATCACATGGGTAAGTCGCGAGTAAAGGCAGCACTTGATGGTTGTTCTGAAGTGATGGTGCCTGTATTGGTTGCAACTTTCACCACGGTTTTGGTGTTGGCGCCACTCGCCCTGATGCCTGGAATTGGGGGATTTTTATTTCGCCCGCTAACCATGGCAGTAGGTTTTGCAATGTTAACATCTTTTTTATTATCGCGAACTTTTGTGCCTATGATGTGCGCAAATTTCCTGCCTGATGAACACCTTCATTCCAGTGTAGCTCCAGTTGCACGGAAATCGGGAAGGCTGTCGCAGTTCTTAGATCGCTTTCAATTAACATTGGATCGTTTGACTCAAAGGTATTTAAGCCTGCTTGATTGGAGCCTAGAGCATCGGTTTACGGTGATTTTTGGTGTGGTGATGCTTTTTGTATTATCGTTGGGGCTATTGAAGGGAATCGGGCGAGAGTTTTTTCCGCAAGTGGATGCGGGCCAGATTACCTTGCACCTTAGGTCGCCATCCAACCTGCGCCTTGATGCCAGCGAAAATCGTGTGAAGCAAGTAGAGCAGTTTCTTAAAGAGAACATCCCTGCTTCAGAACGCGAAATGATTGTTTCTGAAATTGGATTGAACCCTGATTGGTCTGCTGCGTATACCACGAATTCCGGGCAGCAAGATGCAGTAATCCGGGTGCAGTTGAATCAGAAGAGGTCGAAAAGTGCTCAGGAATACGCTGCGAAGTTAAGGTCTTTGTTTAATAGCAAGCCAGAGTTTAGCGATCTGCGGGTTGATTTTGATACGGGTGGGATGATTTCTACCGCGCTTAATCAAGGTGCTTCCTCACCCATTGATATTGAGATTGAAGGAGGTACGGTTGAGCAATCTTTAAGTATTGCAAGAAAGCTGCGCGAAAGTGTTTCTTCGGTTAGGGGGACTGTTGATGTGCGGGTACACCAGCGGGATGATGCCCCTTACTTGGTGCTGGATGTTGACCGGGTTAAAGCTGCTAAACTTGGACTTTCAGCAGAGGATGTTGTGCTTCAAGTTGTGGTCGCTTTAAATTCGAGTGTTTCTGTGAGCCGAAATTTCTGGATCGATTCGCAAACGGGTAACCAGTATTTCGTTGGGGTGCAATACCCCGAAGATGTAGATCGTAAATTAGATGATGTTATGGGGCTTCCTGTAAAAGGTGCTGGCCAGCCTACGTCTGTGAATCTTGGATCGTTGGTAACCCCCCGAAGAAAATCGGGTGCTGTAGAAATCAACCATGCGGGGCTTCGAAAGGTGACAAATCTTTTGGTAAACACCGAGGGAAGAGACATGGGGGCGGTGGCAGGAGAAATTACCGACATCGTAAAAACCGTTGAACTTCCCGAGGGAATGCGATTACAGCTTAAAGGGGAATACGGGCGAATGAATGATTCGTTTCGCCAACTTTCTTTGGGATTGGTACTTGCTGCAGTGTTGGTTTACTTGTTGCAAGTGACTTTGTTTCGATCTTGGTCTGGCCCGCTGGTGATTATGTCTACCGTGCCTTTAGGGTTCATTGGTGTGTTATGGATGTTATACCTGACAGGTACCACCTTAAATGTGCAATCTTTGATGGGCGTTATTTTTCTGGTTGGAATTGCGGTGAATAATGGTGTGTTATTAGTGGATTTTGCAAATCGAAGTAGGCTGAATGGTACCAGTGCAAGAGAAGCTATTTGTGCTGCTGCTTCTACACGTTTTCGCCCCATCTTGATGACATTTCTCGCCACGGTGCTTGCGTTGACACCCATGGCGTTGGGAACAGGCCGTGGCAACGAGGCAAATGTTCCGTTGGCTCGGGCAGTTGTAGGTGGCTTATTTAGTTCCACTTTCTTAACTCTGTTTTTAGTGCCTATATTGTACACCATTATTGTTCGTAAATTTAATGCGGTCGATCCACGGTTGGCGGGTGAATTGGGTGACAACACCACTGGACCGATTGTTGCGTGAAAAGGAGATGAGACGATGGCTGAAAATAAAAAAGAATCATGGCTACCTGCAGCACTGATGGTTGGCATAAGCGCGATCGGGTTTTGGTCGCTGACATTTTTGCCAACGACGGCCAAAGGGGTTCAGGTTGTAAATCCTAGTGTGCCTGCACCGATTCGTGTGAAAACGATAAATCCAAAAATGGGTGCAGAGTTAAGTGTAAGCGTGGAACAACCCGCAGAGGTTGCACCTTATTATCGGGCATCTTTATTTGCAAAGTTGGGTGGCACAATTACTTTCTTAGAAAAAGATATTGGCGATAAAGTAACCGCAGGAGAAAAATTGATCGAGTTGGATCCTACGGTTCAGGAAGCACAATGGCAAAATAAGTTGATCATCAAGGCT
>CAJCCR010000222.1 GCA_903960945.1 uncultured Planctomycetaceae bacterium | reverse complement strand
AGATTCCGATGGCTCGACTGGATCCCCAATACCATTTGTTATTTGGAGAAGGTGGCGAGATTCTGGCTCGGCCTGATGTTCCTGCAATGGAAGCTGCGATTGCCAAGATCTGCCCCAAGGATGCTACCAACTTTATTAAATTCTTAACTGATAATCGCATCAAACTAAATGAGTTTAAGAGCACGCTGGAAACCCCCTTCCACGGTTGGCGCGACCTTTTCAAAACGAAAATGTTGAAGTTGCTTCCTTTATTAAGGCCCTGGAAATCTCTTGATGGCGAGCTAGCCCGATATTTTTCAGACCCTCGCGTTAGGCTGGCGTTCTCGTTTCAATCCAAATATTTGGGTATGTCACCTTTCAATTGCCCCAGTCTTTTTTCTATTCTTTCGTTTTTGGAATATGAGCATGGCGTGTATCATCCGATTGGCGGATGTAATGCGGTAAGCCAAGGGATGGCAAATCTAGCGCGCGAAGCTGGGGTCGAAATCCTATTGAATGAAGATGTGCAGGGGATTGATTTTCAAGGTAGAAAGCCTGTCTCCATCAACACCCAATCCGGAAAGCATGCTTGTGATGCATTGGTGATCAATGCAGATTTTGGCCGGGCAATGGAAAGGCTGATTCCGGAGAAGATTCGGCCAGCCTGGACCAACAAGAAAATTGAAAGCAAGCGGTTTTCCTGCTCTACCTTTATGCTGTATCTTGGGATTGAAGGGCGCTACGATAATCTTCAGCATCATACGATTTACATGTCACGCGATTATCAGGGAAATCTGTTGGACATCGAAAAACGACATGTTCTTTCGGAAGATCCTTCGTTTTATATTCAAAATGCGAGTATTACTGATCCTACTTTGGCACCTAAGGGGAAGAGTACGCTTTATGTTTTAGTGCCTGTTACCCATATGCATGGCAATGTTGATTGGGCTAAAGAAAAAGTGCGCTATCGCAATCTGGCAATCAAGCAGTTGGGGAAGATCGGTTTGCACGATGTTGAAAAGCGGATTTGTTACGAGCATGTGATCACGCCCATGGATTGGCAAAACAAAATGGAGATTTACAAAGGTGCGACTTTTAACTTAGCGCACAATCTAGGCCAGATGCTTCATTTCAGGCCGCGCAATCGCTTTGCAGAGTTGGACGGTGTTTACCTAGTGGGTGGGGGCACTCATCCAGGCAGTGGTCTGCCTGTCATTTACGAATCAGCAAGAATCTCTTCAAGGCTTTTGTTGGGTGACATGGGGCTACCTTTTGATCATTGCATTCCCCCTGATGAGTATACACTTGAAGAAGGTGTTCCAGATCTTTTAAGTCAGGGATTAATGCAAAATTCGCGTAAGGCTGAATACGGAAATCCCTTAACCCCGGTTGGGCGCTAAAGCATAACTGATAAATTGTGGGCGATGCTTTCAGGAGAAAAATTATGGTTAAGTCGAATAATGAAAAAGTATTAGTAATTGGCGGTGGGTTAGCTGGTTTAGCTTCCGCCTGCACTTTGGCAGCTAGAGGCTACAAGGTTGAGCTGTTTGAAAAGAATGATTGGCTTGGTGGGAAGGCTGCAATTCTTGAAAAAGATGGTTACCGTTTCGATATGGGGCCGACCATCCTTACCATTCCCTCGGTGCTTGCCCGGATCTTTTCCGAAGCTAGTCGAAAGATGGAAGATTATATTCCCATGGTTAGGTTAGAGCCTCAATGGCGCTCCTTCTTTGATGATGGTTCGATTCTTGATCTGGTGAGTGATGAAAAAACCATGCAGGAAAATTTGGGGAAGTTCGGCCCCAACTGCGCTAATGGGTATAAGAAATTCCTGCAGTATTCTGAAAGGCTTAATCGTATTTCGCAACGATTCTTCTTTTGGAAATCGATTGGTGGACTGCGCGACATGTTTGATTGGCGCACCATTTTTCAGCCAGGAAGTTTGACAGATGTCTTGGCAATTAACATGGGCAAATCCGTGGCCCAGTGCGTGCGCGGTTTTGTTCCCGAGCATCGTGTTTCGCAAATGATCGATCACTTTACGCAGTATGTTGGTTCATCACCTTACCAATCCCCAGCAGTTCTTTGTAGTATCGCCCATATGCAAACTAGCGAAGGCATCTGGTACCCTTTAGGTGGCACCAATGCAGTTCCCAGAGGTTTAAAAAAACTGGGAGAAGAAATGGGGGTTGTATTTCATACGGGTAAGGGGGTCAAGCGAATCATCAACGATGGGAAGAAAGTGCTTGGGATCGTTCTTGAAAATGGTGAAGAAGTTTTAGGTTCTGCTGTTGTTTCGAATTGTGATACGGTAAGAACGCATCGGGAATTGATTCCAGATACCCGCGCAGCCTACAAGTTTGAAGGTCGTAGGAAGTATGAACCTGCATGTTCTGGCGTGGTTCTTTATCTTGGCCTTGATAAAAGATACGAGCAGTTAGAGCATCATGACTTTGTATTTTCGAAAGACCCTGAAGAGGAATTCGACTGGATTTATAACAAGGGCGAGCCCGCGCCAGACCCTTCGTGTTATGTTTGCGCACCTGCAAAAACGGATCCATCCGTTGCACCAAACGGTTGCGAATCCCTATATATTCTGGTTCATACCCCCTATTTGCGCAAGCATCACGATTGGTCGAAAATGTTTCCTGCATACAGGAAAGTGATATTGGAAAAGATGGAACGTACCGCAGGCTTAAAGGATTTGCAAAAGCACATTCGCTTTGAAGCAGCCCTTACTCCGCAAGATATAAACGACCGCTATCATGTTCTTAATGGGGCAATCTATGGTTTGGCAAGCCATGGCAAGATGTTTGGAGCGTTCAAGCCTTCCAACCGAAGCCCGGATCTTAAGTCGCTGTATTTTTCTGGAGGCTCTGCTCATCCAGGGCCGGGTATGCCCATGGTGCTTATGTCTGGATGGATTGCTGCGGATACCCTCGATAAAGATGGTATCGCACCGTCTAATGGTGAAAAGCATGGAAACAAACAGGCCTTGGCGCATAGCAATTCATGAAAGATATTGCTTTAAAAGAAAAGCAACAGGGCACGCTTCCCAGGCGCTGGGATTTGATTGCCTTTTGGTTTTTATGGTACTGCCGTAATTATGTTGCCAAGAATTTTCATGCACTCAGGATATCGAAAGCTGGGTTGCCCGTAGATCCGGGCGAGGGGCCTTTAGTTTTTCTTTTAAACCATCCCTCATGGTGGGACCCGATAACAGGAATATTGCTTTCGAAGATTTTCACCACAAGGGTTCCCTACTGCCCGATTGATTCCCGAGGCTTGGGCAAATACAAATTCTTTTCATGGCTTGGGTTTTATAGTGTGGAAATGGGCACTACAAAAGGGGCTATTGGTTTCTTTAAAACAACCTCTTATATTTTGAATCAGCCTGGCACTATGGTTTGGATCACAGGGCAGGGGCAGTTTTCGGACGCAAGGGAAAGGCCGGTGAAGATTCGCCCCGGGTTGGGCCATCTCGCACGAAAATTGGTTGGTGGGCATGTTATTCCTCTCGCAATTGAATATCCCTTTTGGAATGAGCGCTACCCTGAGGTTTTGGTTCGTTTTGGTGCGGCTATTCCTTTAGGAAAAGGCAAAGATAATACGGTGGAAGAATGGACCGGCATTTTTGAAACAGCACTTGAACAGAACATGAACGCACTTTCTTTAGAGGCACTCTCGCGAGATCCTGCTTTATTTGTAACTCATATCAAAGGTCGGGCCGGAGTTGGCGGCGTTTATGATTTTTGGCGCCGATTAAAATCCTGGGTGCGCGGAAAACCATTTGACCCAGAGCACGGCTTCACCAACGAAGGGCCGAAGGAATGATTTGGATTGTTCTTATTGCCTGTGTTCTCGCAGCAACTTTGCCCTTGCTCATGATAATTTCTAACCTGAAGGCATATCTTCCGCCACCGGTTCAAGATAAAAATATAATACCTCAAATATCCATATTAATCCCGGCAAGAAATGAAGAAGGTGGAATTGAAGCTGCAATTCAATGTGCGTTGGCAACAGAAGACGCTGAAGTAGAGGTTGTGGTGTTGGATGATCACTCCGAAGATAATACTGCAGCGATTGTTTCTAAGATAGCGATGGTGGATTCTAGGGTGCGGCTGGAAAAAGCGCCCGAACTTCCTCCTGGTTGGTGCGGGAAGCAGCACGCCTGCCATGTTTTATCGCAAAGGGCACGCTTTGATTATCTGTTGTTCCAAGATGCAGATGTAAGATTGAAAAAGGATTGTGCGCCAAGATTGGTTGCATTCATGCAGGCAAGCAAAGCAGAATTGGTGAGCGGCATACCATGGCAGGAAACAGGCACTTGGTCAGAAAAAATGCTGATCCCCCTAATCCATTTTGTGTTGCTCTGTTTTTTGCCCATAAAGAGGATGAGGATGTCCACCAGCCCCGCATTTGCTGCAGGTTGTGGGCAGTTATTCTTGGCAAGAAAGCAATCCTATGAACAAATGGGGGGGCATGCTTCGATTAAACAATCATTGCACGATGGTATTACCTTGCCCCGAGCCTATAGAAAAAATGGCATGATGACTGATTTGTGCGATGTCACGAACCTAGCAGAGTGCAGGATGTACCGCGGATTTGGGCAAGTTTGGTTTGGGTTGGCGAAAAATGCTACCGAAGGCATGGCCAAGCCTTTTCTTTTAACATTTTTCACCATCTTTCTTCTCATGGGGCAGGTTATTCCATTTGGAATCGTTGGGCTTATCTGGTACTTTGAATCTTGCTGGGGTTTGAGATTAGTATCAGTGATTGCAGTTTTTCTTGCTTATAGTGCAAGATTTGTTGCAAAAGTGGCGTTTCGGCAATCATTTTTTGGTGCCTTGATGCACCCACTGGGAATTTTGATATTACTGGCAATTCAATGGTACGCATTAATTCGCCAAGGAATAGGCAAACCTTCCGGATGGAAAGGAAGGGCATACCACGGATCATAAAGTGTATGCAGAGGCTACTTGTAAAGTGAATCCACCCCTTTCGAAAAATAAAAAAGCATCCTGGGCTCCGTTGAAAGAAACCCGCAGTTTCATCAAAGAAGTAGTAGGCAGGTTTAGTACAACCGGAGCAATTCTTCCGAGCAGTAAATACTTGGCCCGTGCCATCTGCGCAACCTTGCGAGTTGAAAGGGGCCCTTGGAATATTCTTGAAGTCGGCCCAGGCACTGGCGCCATCACCCGCGAAATTGCCAAAGTACTAAGGCCAGGCGATACCCTAACCGCAATTGAAATCAACGAAAGCTTCGCGGAACATTTGCGCCAAGAAATCCAGACAAAAAAAGAGTACGCAAAGACCAAAGACCAGATTCAGGTTCTGGTAGGCAAACTGGAAGACCTAGGCGGGAATGCAGTTTACGATTGCATTATCTCTGGCTTGCCCATGAACAACTTTGAAGGCGAAATAGTTAAACAGATTTTTTCAGTCTTTAGAAGCCTGATGAAACCAGGCGCACCCTTAAGCTATTATGAATACTTTGCAATCCGTAATTTGAAATATCCCTTCGTGCCTCAGACCGAAAAGAAAAGACTAAGGGAAGTAAGCGAAATTGTGGATGAGGAAATTAAGAAGTACCAGATCCGGGCGAGAAAGGTTTGGATGAATGTGCCACCGGCTGTAGTGCGTACGCTTGTATTAAATCCTGTCAGCAGAAAATAACTAAGTTTAAAAAAGTGGTTGTTATTAAAAGAAGCCAGGGCCTCCGTGATATCGGAAGCCCTGGCTTTAATTTTATCAACTATTCTTTAGGACTAGTTGCAGCAAGAGTTGCAATCGCTCTTCTTGTGGGAAGCAAGCTTGCAGCGAAGGCCGCCAACTTTGCTCTTCAAGTTATCAAGGATGCCACACTTTGCAGCGCAAGGATCACAGTCAACAACTTGCTTTTCAACAGTCTTTTCAACCATTTTGCAAGCCTTAACTTTTTCTTCAACAGGTACACACTTCATTACTTTGCGGGTAGCTTCGTAAGCAACTTTCTTAGGTACGCATACGGTGTACTTTTCGGTCTTAACTTCGGTTACGCATTTCTTAACGCAAACCTGAACTTTGACCTGCTTTTGAACCTTATTGCAAACTTGAACTTTAACCTTGGTTGGTACGCATTCGGTAACCTTTTCCATCTTGGTTACTTTGCATTCTTCCCAAACCTTGTTGGAAACCCAGCACTTAACGGTCTTGGTCTTAGGTGCGCAAGCATCTTCGCACTTGGTTTCGCAGCAATCGTTCTTCTTGAACTTGCCTAAAAGGCCTTTCAAGCGATCGGTGATGCTAGGGCCACAAGGAACTTCCTTGCATTCCCAATGACCTTTGTCAACACACTTCTTAACAGTGCAAGTAACGGGCTTGCAAGTGGTGACTTTCTTCATGATGGTGCGTTCTTCGCAGGACTTAACCCATTCGCATACAGTGCGGGTTTCTTCCTTCATTTCGTTTACGATTCTGTTTACATTAACATTGCGGGTGCGTTCTTCTTTTACATTTTCGCATTTGTATGCGGTGTACTTTTCTTCAACGCATTGTTGCTTGTTAACAATCCGAGTGGTTTCATAATACTCGGGTACCAGTACTTTGTAAGAAACAGTACGGGTTGCTGGTGCGGTTACTGGTTTTGCTTCTTCAGCCCGAACGACGTTAGCCGTCGTGGCCATGAAGAAGCTCGCCAACAATGCCAGGCGGGTTCGCTTCCAAAACATGCTCTACTCCTTGGTTGCAGTTACGTCGATCGATGCCACTCGAAACATTCGGTGACTAAAAACGATCAAACCTTTACTCGAAGCAAATATGCCCGCTGCTGTGGATATGGCAAAAAAAAGAAGGATGGTTAATACAAAAAGTTTCCGCAAGGTGTTCCGATTATTAGCGATCTACCGATTAAGGTAACCCATTCGATTCAGGAGTCAAGCCCGGCTAGGTAATATGTACGATGTATTTAGCGCCTAAAGATCTCTGTAGATGTTTCGCAACCGTTACTGTTTGCCTAGAAATGTAGGCTTTCGGGACCTTAACTTCCCTTTAAAGCCATAAAGGTTCCCAGCACGAACATACTCAGCCCAAATAGCACCAATAACCAAGATGATATTTTTGGGAATGGATATTCAACTTTGGTATTGGAATCATTAGGTGGGTAGGCGACGCCTTTGAATGGTGGCGCCCAGATTGGTTTGCCTTCGGGATCAATAATACTGAGCTTGGGCCTAGATAGGTGCAATGCCATGCATGAGCAGGCTAAAAGAGTGAGAGTTCCGCCATAAAGCCAAAAGGGAGAAGTTACCCCTGCTGCTTCAATCTGGTTCAAGAGCTCAAAAGAAGGGCCATCGCGGGAAATTTGAATCATGCTTAAGCTGTTGTTCATGAAATGCAGCATCATCGGCATGAATAACGATCTTGTCCAAAGATAAACACTATGGAGTATAACGCCCAAAACCGTAGCGTATGCAACTTGGCGGGGTTCAACATGCATGAGTCCAAATAAGAGGGAACTAAGTAAAACGCCTTTGATCACGCCATGATTTGCAATCAAGCCTCTTCCAAGAAAACCTCTGCACCAAAGCTCTTCGCCAAGTGCAGGGCCAACTCCAATGATGAGAACACCAAGCCACCAGGGCCAGTTTGAAAAACTTACAATGGCATTTTCCATGTGAATGATTTCTGGAAGGATAGGCCTGACTAATTTATCAATGCCTTCACCTAGAAACACCAGAGCAGGAAATAAAGTAAGGGTAAGAAGAATATGATGCCAAGGGGGCAAGCGTAATGCAATCCTTCGGGGCCAGTCTTTACCAGCGGTAAACCTCAATACGGTGATACCAACAACGACAGTTAATATCTGGGATAAGGCAAGGGCAGGCGCGAGCATAAAAGCATACTCTGCAGATTCTTGGAACTCTTGTTCTTGTGCCATGCCCAGAAGAGATGCGAAATCCCCATCCATCCAGCCTTTGATCATGATAAGTGCGATGACAACAAGGGCGCCCGGAACCTGAGTTGCAATAAGGAAAAACAATACCCAAAGGAAAGCAAAAGGTGCACTGGGGTGGGGCACATTGTAAGAGAGGGGTTTATCATCTAAGGGAGTCGTGGCATTATCCATGATTGCCCTTTAGTAACCGGGCCAGCCGGAATCAAGCATTGCATCGTAAATCCAAGGATGCCGCCAAGCATTCCAACCCGGATAGTTCGCAGCAAGCACAGCAAATATTAAAAGCACTAAAGCGATCAGCCTTCCGGTTTTAGATTTAGCCATACCATCGATTACAGGCACTGCGGTAAGAAGGAATAGTGGAGCAACCCACATGAGCCAACGAGGGCCGACAGCAAAGCCGCCGTAGTTGTCGGTTTTGAAAATATAAAAGACAATCACAACCGCACCCACGATAGCAGAGGTAAGCGCAAGGAAGCCCCAAGATTTGCTGGAGTGTTGGTAGAAGGGGGTGCGCGCCAAAGCAACGAGAGCGAGTAAAAAGACTGGGGTAAGCGAAAAGAAGCCATGATGGCCCAGCAATAAATGGAAGGTGTAGGTAGCTCTGGATTCGCCGTTGTATCTGGCCCAATCAATTCCTCTGCGAATCATGCCATCGAAAATGCGCCAGTGGCTTCCTTCGTAAGTATACCAAGGGCTGCCAAATTCGCTGTATGCAGGTCGCCATTGGCCCATTGCAACTTGATTAGAAGCGAGAAGAAGCAGTATCGGAAGCGCAGCGCAGGGCAGATAAACAAGGATGGTTTGCCTGGGGAACTTGAAGGTTCCAACCAAGGCGACGAAAGTCAGAAACGCAAGCGAAGGTAGTTCGTTACAAACAGCAAAGCCACAAAGCAAGCCAACGAGTGCGAACCAGAAAGATCCCTGCCAGGCTGTTTTAGATTTTCCATCAGCGATTTCTTGAATGCGAACAATGCCATAAATTGCAAACAGTATCGAAAAAGTTGCCATCGTATGATTGTTGAAACTATTTAAGAAAGGCAAAACACTTGTGCCTAGTGCAGCGATGGTGAGAGCATAAATGCAGGCCCAATCAGATTGCGAAAAGCGTTGCAGTAATGCCCAGAACACAAGAAGGTATATGAAGAATGGTATAAGGTTGATGGTAAACAAGATGATGCGAACCACACCAAAGGGATGTTCTTTTAAGGTCCACCCTGTCAACTTTTTGATGATCCAGTATTCGCCTGCAACCATGATGGGAAGCAAAGGTGGTTTGGTGGAATAGAAATTAAGTTCATCAGGATGAAGCACAAGATCAACGGTCTGCCAGCCATCTTCGAAAGAGATACCCGAGCTAGAAGAAATTCTTTTGGAAAGCCCGCATGCAGCGGTGGTGAGAGCAGGGAAAAACTCGGTCTGCCCAGTTTGCGCAACCGCAGTAAGAATGTAGGCAAAGGTATCACGCTTGCCCACGATGAAGGTGCCATCATCCACGAGTGATCTAACCGTGGCCCAACGCGAACGATCATTAGAGCTGAAAGTAGGCATGGGGGTAGGCCTAGAGGTGGGCCATGCAGATCGTGAGCCTGGTGCTTCCCCAGGTGCTCGGTGGTACGAAGGTTCGTAAAGCCTTTGTGCGGATAAAAGCTTTGAAAGTGCAATCGCCATTGCAAGGGCGATCACGATGCCAGCAATGCTCGAAGCGGAGAAACCCTCTCGTTGGGATGCTGGATTAGCCATGTTTAGCTTCTTTCAGCAAATGAAGCCTAAGAATGTTCAGGGCCATCTTAGCAGTACGGCTTTGGACTTCGTTGCGATTGCCGAACCATTGATTGGTTTCGGATTGCGAGCCACCCTTCCAAGCAAGAGCGACAAACACTTTGCCTTCGGGGAGATCTGGGCTTAGCCCACCCGGCCCTGCAACACCTGTGGTTGCCAGAGCAAAATCCGCACCGGTTCTTTCTCTGCAACCTTCCGCCATGGCAAGCGTAACTTCTTTGCTGCAAGCGCCAAATTGCTCCAACAATTCTGCGGGAACACCCAGAGCGCTTTTTTTTACATCGTTGGTGTAGGTAACAAAGCCCCCCAGATATCTGGCAGAGGCCCCGGGGACTTTAGTAAATTTGGAAGCCAGCACTCCGCCGGTGATGCTTTCTGCGGTGGCAATTGTTTTACCAGCCTTTTGCAGCATTTGATGTACTACATCTTGAAGCTCTTCTTCTTCAACGCCAAACACCAGCTCGCCCAATCTTTCGCGGATGATTGCTTCTGCAGGCGCTATTTTCTTGAACGCCGCCGCTTCGTTATCTGCGCTTGCAAGAATGCGCAACGAAATAACTGCATCGGATGCGGTGATTCCTACTTCGGGGTCGTTGCCTCTTTTGGTGATATCGAAAAGTTTTTCTTCGATTGCGGATTCGCCCAAGCCGAAGGTGTTGATCTTGCGCTGTATCAAAACCCCTTGTGCTAATCCAAGTTCGATAAGCTTGGTTTTAAGCCAAGCTTCGAACATGGATTTCATTTCTCGGGGAACCCCAGGCAGGGCAGCGATATAAGATTGCTTAGCCTTCATCCAAATACCGGGGGCAGTGCCGGATTCATTGGGAATAGGTTCTGCGCCCTTGGGGAAGAATGCCTGCACCTTGTTGCGATCAGGGCAGGCCCTGTTTCGCTTGGTGAACATTTCAACAATGGTATCCCAAGAGGGTGGATGAAATTCGAGAGGCTGGCTGATAAGCTTTGCAAGAACTTCACGGGTCAAGTCATCTTGCGTTGGCCCTAATCCACCCGAAGCAATCACCAATTCAGCGCGTTGCGATGCAATATCAAATGCTTGAAGGTTCGCATCGAAATCATCCGCAATGGTAGTATGCCAGCCAACTGGGATTCCCATTGCCGCAAGCTGAATACTTAGCCATTGGGAGTTGGTATCAAGGTTCTTGCCACTGGTTAGCTCACTGCCAATGGAGATGATCTCCGCTTTCATGACTGGCTTGCCCCTGTTGCTGGTTCATCGAAGGAAACTTCAGAATGTTCAGGAAGCTGCAGTGCGAAAAAGACTGCGGGAATAAACAGCATACCCGATATCACCAGCGACATGTTGTAATCGATCGAGGTGGCCATGCCAAATATTATTGTACCAATGGCTGCGGAAATACGGCCGATGTTGTAGCAGAACCCTGCGCCCGTGGTTCGTAGCAATGTAGGATAAAGTGGCGGAAGGTACATGGTAAATAAACCGAACACCCCTTGAGTCAGCCCCATGATCGGCAGGCACCAAATAATGACCGAAGCGGGCCTATCGATTCCATAAGTGAAAATCAAACCGAGAGTGTAAGCCAAGCACATCGCAGCTATGGTTTTGCGATACCCATACATGGTAGCAAGCCAGGCCGCGAGAAAGTTGCCTGCAACTGCGGTTGTGTTCATGATAAGAAAAGCGAATGCAATAGCGCGCTTGCGTGCTGCTTCGCCTTCAACCGGATTATCTTCGATGAGTTTTTGAAACTCAGGCAGCTTGCCATATTGCTGTGGGGCCCAGAATTGAAATGCCCAATGTCCTGTCAGCGAGAAGCCACAAACAAGAATGGTAAGGATGGTGGTGCGAAGTATTTTACCTTTGAAAAGATCAGTAATACCCGGAGTAACAGTATTTTTCTTGGCTTCATGCCATTCCTCAGGTTCGGGCACATGCTTTCTTATCCAGAAGGTGATAAGGGCGGGAAGCAACCCAACCAAGAATAGTGCCCGATCATTAAAGTTGGTTACATCAATGCCAAGGATATTTACACTTTCAGGAAGAATGGTGCGGGCAAGTCCAAACATGGTTGCAACTACCACGCCGAAATTCACTCCGCTCTGCAGCACCGCAGCCATCCAAGGCCGCCACTTCGCAGGCCATGTTTCTGAAAGCATGGATGCGCCAACAGCCCATTCCCCACCAATGCCCAATGCAGCAAGGAAACGGAAAATCATCAAGTGCCACCAGGTGGTTGCAAAGCAGGAAAGCCCGGTAAACAATGCGTAGGTAAGAATGGTGAATATAAGTGCACGGGATCGCCCCATCACATCCCCGATTCGGCCAAAGAATCCACCCCCGACTGCCCAGCCAAATAAGAATGCTGCCTGAATATATCCCATGTGCTCGCGCACAGAGGGGTCGGATTGTTCGGTGTGAAGCAACGCTGCAACAAAGCTCGCTGCCACCAAGGTATAAAGATGCATGTCGAGGCCATCGAACATCCAGCCTAACCAGGCTGCAGCCCCCGATTTAATTTGTTGCGGGGATAAATCCCTTAGCCTGGTGTTATCTGTTGGCAAATGCTTGTTGAATGCGCCCACTCTATCCCCACAGTACGGTAAGTTGAACCAATGGTATTTAAACCAATATCGTAACGGAACTCACAGCAATGGCACGAACATTTTTCATCTTCCGAGAAAAACTCACCAAGTATCCGGGGATGGTTTGAAATTTCTTGGCAGTACTACTTTTGTCAGAGTACGATGCATTCGCTTTGAACCCTCCTGAACATTCCTTTTTAATGGTGTAACCATGGCGAAAAATTACAAGGTGGCAGTTATCGGCAGAACAGGCAAAGGGGCCTATGGCCATGGCTTGGATGTTGTTTGGAAAACCATTGATAACATCGAAATTGTCGCAGTTGCAGATGAAAATGAAGCGGGCAGAAAAGCTGCCCAGACACGCCTAGGCGCTAAGAATGCCTACGCAGACTACAAGCAGATGCTCGAAAAAGAAAAACCACAAATCGTAAGCGTTGCAGATCGATTTTTAGATCAACATCGCGACATGGTCATTGCTTGTGCGGAAAATGGCGCCAGCATCTTTCTTGAAAAACCCATGGCAACTACTCTGCAAGAAGCGGATGAAATGATTACCGCCTGCGAAAGGCATCATGTGAAACTTGCAATCGCCCACCAAACCCGCTACAGCCCTAGAATGCTGCAAATCAAAAAAATGATCGCTGACGGCGTTCTAGGCGATATTTTAGAAATGCATGGTAGAGGCAAGGAAGATACCCGAGGTGGTGGCACCGATCTCATGGTGCTTGGTACCCATATCTTCGACCTCATGCGCTACTTCTCTGGCAATCCCATTTCTTGTTACTCAAAGATCCGTTTCGAAGATAAACCCGCTACCAAGGAAAATATTAAAGATGGTGGCGAAGGAATGGGCCCGGTTCTTGGTGATAACATCAACGCAAGTTATGCTTTCGAAAATGGCGCCTTTGCTACTTTCGGATCTCACAAAGCTAAGTTCGGTTCAGGTAGTAGATTCGGGTTACACATCTATGGTTCTAAGGGTGTGGTTCATGTAGCAACCGGCGGCCTTGGCTCTGCTTGGTTTCTGGATAACCCTTCTTGGTCACCTATCAAGGGTAAGATTCAATGGCAGGAAATTACTAGTGAGGGTGTAGGAAAAGTTGAACCCATCAAAGATGGCGGCTTGGGGATGGGGAATACTTGGATCGTTAAGGATCTTATCGAAGCAATTGAAAAGGATCGCCAGCCGCTTGGTAGTGCTTACGATGGCAGGGATGCATTGGAAATGATCATGGCGGTGTATGAATCATTCAGAGTGGGTGGCGTAGTTTCATTGCCTTTGAAAAACCGCAAGCATCCACTTACGATGGTTTAAAGTAAAAGAAAACCCCACCCACTTCAATGAGGTGGATGGGGAGGTTGTCTTCAAAGCCCATGGACTGCGTTCCATGGGTCTTTTATTAGCTGTAGATTTCAGGCCGCTGGTTACAAATCCCTAGTTCTTAGTAGCGGACAATGAATTCGCAAATCAAGCGGTTATCCATTAAGTCCTTTTGGTTCGAAAGCGGAAATTCCCAAGCAAAGCCAGTTTCCACATTAGTGGATAGTCTTGCTTTCATACCCAAAGCCAGGGTAACCAAATTGTGTCCAGCCATCCCGGTGGTACCGAGGTTAAGCAAGCCATCCCCTTCGCCAAGGGAATTGGGTTGTCCCCAATCTCCGCCACTGTTGTAACCAAACCAGTTCACTTCAGCAAGAGGGTAGAGCCATCCAAAAAACTGGCGATCGATATGAAAACTGTTATAAAAAAAGGAGCTGCTATATTTGTCTTCAAAACCAAATTGGTAACCAAATGTATTCAGCACATGCCATGAGTCGCCGAACTCCTTGCCTACTGTGGTAAAGGTTGTCATGACTCCGCTGCCATGGTTTTGGAATACAGCAGCGTAACCCATGTTCGGTTCCACCAAAAAACCAGCTGACCATAGAAACTGGTTTTCCACATCACGAGCGAGCAAGTATCTCAAGCCATAGCTCATGTTTAACAAACCACTGCTGTTTCCAAGGGCGCCTGAGTGAATGTTAGCAATCCCGTCTTTGTCAGCGATAAGGGTTAATCTTTCGGTAATGGCAAGATGGATCTGGGCGGCGTAGACCTGAAAGTTGCCACCAGCTAATTCATTTTCCGAGGGAATAACATCGTTAATAAACAAGAAGCGTATATCGGTTATAGAACGGGGGTCTTTGGATAGGACTGGGTTACTGATTGGCCCAATAAAACCAGGAAATGCTCGATCACTCTCGAGCAATCCCCTGCTCACTGGAGCATCGTCTATCGATATTGGGGCTCGGGCTTCTGCCGGCGCCGGCGCTGTTAACGGTGCCAGATTGAGCGGTGTCGGGGACTGGGCAAAAGCTGTACCAGCCAAACCGGTAATCACCATCAAGCCTGAAAGGAACCTGAATCGTGTCATGATTTCAACCTTAAATAAATACAGCTCAGGTTCTTGATATATTCAATTTCCTGAATGGGTTATATGCTTTGTTTGCAAAGTTTGGGTAATCCCAAATGTACTAGTTAAATCGGAAATGCTTAGGTCCTTGTTAATGCCAATGTTGAAGTTTTATTATGAAGTTTTGTTTTTCATTTACCCAGTTCCCCTCGTTTCTCAGCAAGAGGATAAATCAAAGGGGTCAGGTCTCTTTTTCGGGTCGGGAATTGGTGCAGACTCTCAGATAATAGTGATTGAATTGATAATTGAACCTACCTGCTTCATTTGAAATTGCTTGTAAACTAGGGGGAAAAGAGACCTGACCCCTTTGATTAGTGCTCGAAATTGCTTTTACATTGGTTTTTATGCTAACATGATTGCTCTAGGCTCAAGCAACTTCTTAGGAGATACCATGACCAAGCCAAAACAATTAACTACTATCATAATAACCTGCGCAGCGCTGGGCGTTTCTACATTCGTCTTCTCTCAGAAGAACCCCGCTCCTGCTGACAACGAGAAATCTAAAACCGCCAAACCGGCTGGAGACGCCGCCGACATCGCCAAATGCCCGGTGATGGGTGCCGCCGCAGGGGCCCCGCAGTACCGTGAAAAAGACTGGTGGCCAAACCAGTTGAACCTTGATGTACTTCATAAGCACTCGCCTAAGGGTAACCCGCTGGGTGAGGGATTCAATTATGCAGAAGAGTTCAAGAAGCTCGACCTAGAGGCAGTGAAGAAGGACCTAATGAAGTTGATGACGACCTCGCAGGACTGGTGGCCTGCCGACTACGGCAGCTATGCGGGGCTGTGGATCCGATTGGCTTGGCACAGCGCAGGGACATATCGCACTTACGACGGCCGTGGCGGTGCAGGCTCGGGTATCATTCGCCTTGCTCCTGTGGGTAGCTGGCCCGATAACGCGAATTTAGACAAGGCCCGTCGGTTGCTTTGGCCCATCAAGCAGAAGTACGGCCAAAAGATTTCGTGGGCCGACCTGATGATCCTTTCCGGCAACTGTGCACTCGAGTCCTCGGGTTTCAAGACCTTCGGCTTCGCAGGTGGGCGCATTGATACCTATGAACCCGATGCAGATATTTACTGGGGCCCTGAAAATAAATGGCTGGACGACAAGCGTCACAGTGGCGACCGCAAACTAGATCAACCTCTAGGCGCGACCCAGATGGGCCTTATCTATGTCAACCCAGAAGGCCCCAACGGCAAGCCTGATCCGCTCGCCGCTGCCATCGACATTCGAACTACATTCGGCCGTATGGCAATGAATGATGAAGAGACCGTTGCCCTCATCGCCGGCGGTCATACGCTCGGGAAAGCCCACGGGGCGACTAACCCGGATAAGAATGTTGGTCCCGAACCTGAGGGAGCTGGCATCGAGCAGCAAGGCCTCGGCTGGAAAAACACCTTCGGGAAAGGCAAAGGCGGTGACACTATCACCAGCGGCCTGGAAGGCGCGTGGACATCGACTCCTACGAAGTGGTCCAACGAATACTTCGCTAACCTGTACGGCTACGAGTGGAAACTGGTAAAGGGCCCAGGCGGCGCTTGGCAGTGGACCCCCACGGACGAAAATGCGAAGGGCCTCGTACCAGACGCTTTCGATCCGAAAAAGTCCCACGCTCCGATGATGTTCACGACCGACATCGCACTAAAAATGGATCCAGCATACGCCAAGATTTCGAAGCGGTTCCAAGAGAACCCAAAGGAGTTCAACGTTGCCTTTGCCAAGGCTTGGTACAAGCTGACGCACCGTGATATGGGTCCGGTTTCGAGATTGCTCGGGCCAGAAGTTGCCCCGCCGCAATTGTGGCAAGACCCTGTTCCGATGGTCGATTACAAGTTGATCGACAAGCAAGATATAGCTGCCCTCAAGAGCAAGATCCTCGAATCGGGGCTGTCCATATCCCAACTTGTCTCGACAGCTTGGGCTTCTGCATCGACATTCCGCGGCACCGACAAGCGTGGCGGGGCCAACGGTGCTAGGATTCGTCTCGCTCCTCAGAAAGATTGGAAAGTGAACCAACCTGATGAGCTAACAAAGGTTCTGCAAATCTTAGAAAAGACCCAAACGGACTTTAATAAGGCGCTAACCGATGGGAAGAAAGTATCTCTCGCAGATGTGATCGTTCTCGGCGGCTGCGCTGCTATCGAGCAAGGTGCGAAGAAGGCAGGGCAGGAAGTTTCTGTTCCCTTCACACCGGGCCGCACCGATGCTTCGAAGGAACAAACCGACATCGAGTCCTTTGCCGTTCTTGAGCCGACTTCGGATGCATTCCGCAACTACTTCAGTCGTGAGATGACTCAACCTGCGGAAGCGCTGTTGGTCGATCGTGCGAATTTGCTTACGCTCAGCGCTCCGGAGATGACGGTGCTCATCGGGGGGATGCGTGTTCTGAATGCCAACACAGGGAACTCTCAACTGGGTGTCTTCACTAAGCGACCCGAGACCCTGACTAATGACTTCTTCGTGAACCTAATCGACATGAACACCGAGTGGAAGAAGTCTGCCGTTTGCGAGCACTTCTTCGATGGCCGGGACCCCAAGACTGGCAAGATTAAGTGGACCGCTAGTTCCGCCGACCTCGTGTTCGGTTCGAACTCGCAACTCCGAGCCATTGCGGAAGTTTATGCCAGTGATGATGCGAAGGAGAAGTTCGTGCGTGACTTCGTTGCTGCGTGGAACAAGGTAATGAATCTTGATCGCTTTGATCTTAATTCAGGTATGGTCAGTAAAGCCAAGTAATTGGCTCTTGAGCTTATCTGCTTCATTTGGAAGTGATTGTAAACCAGAGGGGGAAAGATATCTTTCCCCCTTTATTTATTGACGGAATGAAGACCAAGAATAAGCAGAAGACTTAGCCACGGAATTAAGAAGGTCAGCAGAAGCAGCAGCCACGGATTAACACGGAAAAGACAGAAGCAGAGACACGGAAAAGAAACACATCTGGATTTGGGTTTATGAATGACTTTAAAGCCCATGGACTGCGTTCCATGGGCCTCTTGTTTTAAATGATGAAAGATAAAAAGCGACCCACCCATCGCAGTGGGTGGGCTTAAAGGCATAGTGTGGGTGGGCTTAGAATTATTTATTCCTATTAGCTCACGAAGACACCGCCGGTGTTGGCTGGATCGCCGCTGTAGAATTCAAACAGAACATCCAAAGCGGGGAAGCTGAAGACTTTGACATGAGGGCCGCCGCCAGGGCCAGCGCCGGTGAGAATGTCTGCAATGCCATCGCTGTTGCCATCGTTGATGCCAACGCGAGCACCGCCAGTGAATACTTCTGCGTAGGCCATGAACTCAGAAAGTAATGCGCCAGTATTAGGATCCCAAACTGCAACAACGGGTGCTCCGCCTGGTCCTGCACCGGTGACGACTTCCATGTTGCCATCATTGCCGATATCGCCTATTGCGACATATACACCGCCGGTGAAGGTTATGGGGTAGGCATACCATTGGCTAATGATTGCGTTGGTAGCACCATCAAAGACTTTAACATGAGGAGCAGAACCTGGGCCAGCGCCGGTAACTATGTCGATGATGCTATCGTTGTTGAAGTCGATGGATGTAACGCTAACGCCGCCAGAGAAATCTTCTGCATAGGCGTAGAAAGCTCTAAGAATATTAAGAGTTTCCCCATTGAAGATACGGACTTCTGGTCCACCGCTTGGGCCTGCGCCAGCGATGATGTCTAAGATTCCATCTCCGTTTGTATCTTGTACTGCGACGAACACACCACCGGTAAAGGCTGGATCGAAGGCAAAGAAAGCTTCAAGGACTTCGCCAGTTTGGGAATCAAGGATAGCGATAGCTGGTCCACCGCCAAAGCCTGCGCCAGCGATGATATCAGAAACGCCATCGTTGTTGAAATCGCCCGAAACAACATTAATGGGACCGCTGAATCCGGGGAAAGGTATTCCAGTGCCTGTTGCTGCACCGGTGATAGGGTCATAAAGGGTAACCGTGCTGGAACCGCCCGAGGAAGAAGGTGGCGTTCCTATTACTAAGGGTGCTGTATGCGTTGGTGTTTGGGTCAGGGAAGTTGCAGTTATTAAGGCAGAGCCAGATATATAGTTAGTTCGGGTGGTGGTGATGGTGGCAGTGGAAGAAGTATTTGGCGATACCCCTGTTACTGTTACCAAGCCGTTTCCACTGATGGACACGGATCCAACGGTGGCGGTTCCACCGTAAGTAAAGGCTCCATTGTAGTTGGTGATTTGAACGGTGAATCCATCTGCGGTAGAAGTTGGCGCGCCAAAGGTTGGCGTGTTAGCAGTGCCAAAGGTTGGTGTAATGCTTTGGGAAGCGGTGAAAGATCCAGAAGTAAAGGTAAGTGTGTACACAGTTCCATCGGTGCCGCTTATGCCAACATTGGTGAAGGTGGCAAGGCCTGCAACAGCATTAATGGTGGCAGTGCCTACCGTGGTTCCATTGCCACTT
>CAJCCR010000221.1 GCA_903960945.1 uncultured Planctomycetaceae bacterium | reverse complement strand
GCAGGGTGCAATGGTTCGCATTCCCATTGCCAAAATTCAGCAAGCGGTATTTTTGGGAAAAAGTGTTACTCGAATTCAAGAACTTAAGAACATTAATCTGAGACAAGTACCGTTTTTCGAAACTCCGATGGAATCGAAAGGTGTTAAAGCCTCCAAGAATTCCGACTTTTTGATTTCCGGTTCATCCTATTCCAATGGGTTTTCAACCATGGGAAGCACCTCGATCACTTTTGTATTAGAGGGGAAGTACCAAAAATTATGCGGTTTTTTTGGCTTTGACGATATTGATGGCAGGCGGGGCAGGGCGGATATCAAGCTTCTTGCGGATGGAAAAGAGATAGCAAGTTGGGTTGATCGCACTTGGAAAGATGGCCTTGGAAGCTTGGATTTAACCTTAGCAGGCTCTAAGGAGCTATCCTTGGTTATTGAGGCATCTGTTGGGGCAAAAATCAATTGGTGCGAATGCTTGTTCTTTCAGGCAGATTAAATCTTTTATTTAAACTAATTTAATAGAGTTCTTTTTTCGTTGCGAATTTGGCAAGCGACTGCTTCATTACCCAGCCATGCATCCCAGGCGCCATGATCTCCTACATCAATCCCATCTGCTACCGCTTTTTTCTGCAGTAATGATTGCAGATCGCTTAAAAAATCTGCATCCATCAATTCGATGTGTGTTGCGAGATTCTTATGCAGAATCCGGTACACAAGTTTGAGTTCATTCACGGAATATTGATTCATGTTCGACCTTTCAACTAAAATTGCCTAACATCATTCTAAGGAACCCAAGGCAAAGAGTATTACTAATATGAAAATTTTACTGACGAACGATGATGGAGTGGATGCGCCAGGTATTCTGGCATTTGAAAAAGCCATGGCAGGTTTTGGCTTAGTCACTGTGGTTGCACCTTCGGGTGCGTTATCGGGGTGCGGGCATCGCGTGACGACGGATGAAGCTTTAAAGGTGAAGCAAGTAAGGCCCGGGATTATGTCGGTTGATGGCACGCCTGCGGATTGTGTGCGTGTTGCAATGCATTCGTTGCTGCCCAAGGTTGATTGGGTGGTTTCCGGAATAAACGCTGGGGGTAATCTCGGGGTGGATATCTTTATTTCTGGAACTGTGGCTGCGGTAAGAGAAGCCGCATTTCATGGGATTCCGGGTATTGCAATATCGCAATATCGCAGGCGTGGGACGCCCATGGATTGGGCTCGGTCAGAAAAATTTGCCCGTTCTATAGTTACGCATTTGATTGAAAAACCTATCAAGCCTGGAACTTATTGGAATGTGAACCTTCCTCATCTAGAGGAATCAGACCCTGATCCAGAGTTTGTTTTTTGCAAACCAAATACATCCCCGTTGCCTTTGGCGTTTAGGGTCGAAGGTGATTCTTTTAAATATGCTGGGGATTACCATTCAAGGCATGCAGAGCTGGGCACCGATGTGGATGTATGCTTTTCGGGCAAGATTGCCATCAGCCTTTTGGGCATTTTTTAAGCAAGAAACAACTTAGTTCGAAAGGCTTTGCATTACTAACGCAGCATTCTGCCCGCCAAACCCAAAGCTGGTACTAAGCGCTGTACGCACTTTTTTATCCCGTGCACTATTGGGAACATAATCAAGATCGCATTTGGGATCGAAGTTGGTTTGATTGATGGTTGGTGGAAGTACACCCTGCTTTAGGGTTAATGCCATTGCTACAGCTTCGACTGCCCCAGCAGCGCCTATCAAATGCCCAATCATGGATTTGATTGAGGAAAGTGGCAGCTTTTTCGCTTTTTCGCCAAACACTTGTTTGATGGCCATGGTTTCCATTTGATCATTCAAGCGGGTGCTGGTGCCATGTGCATTGATATAGTCAACATCATCGGTATCAAGTTTAGCTTCACGAAGAGCCCACTTGATAGCACGAGAAGCGCCGCCTGCTTCCGGGTCGGGTTTGGTTACTGCATAAGCATCAAAGCTGCTGCCTAGTCCAGTGACTTCTGCGTAAATGGTTGCGCCTCGTTTTCGGGCATGTTCATATTCTTCAAGTAAAAGAACGCCAGCCCCTTCGCCTAGTACAAACCCATCGCGTTGCCCGTCAAAGGGTCGTGAAACTTCGGAAGCTTCGCGGTTGGCGGGGCTAAGAGCGCCGATGGAGGAGTATGCGAGAAAAAGCAGAGGGTCGATTCTGCTATCTGCGCCACCTGCCAATACAAAATCTGCATCGTCTCTTGCGATTAATCTGAAAGCTTCACCTACGGCTTGAGTTCCTGCAGCGCATGCAGTGGTGATGGTATTGTTGGGGCCTTTAGCGCCATGAATCAGCGATATATGAGCAGCTACCATGTTGGGGAGGTATTTTAAAATCCAAAGGGGAAATAAAGCGCCCGAGCCTTGTTTGCCCAAGTGCTCAGGTCTGAACCCGCTTCCATTGCAAGCTTCTGCAAGTAAGGGTGCGATATCGGGAAGGTCCATCGGAACTAGGCCGGTGCCCATGATAACGCCAAGTCGTTCAGGGTCAATTTTGCTAAGGTCAAGCCCGCTGTCGGTAATTGCCATGCCTGAAGCAGCGACCCCAAACTTTGCTGCACGGCCCATGATTTTGATGCTTTTTCGGTGTTCGTGGGGGATATAGGAATCGAGGTTGAAATCAGGAACTTCTGCTGCGATTTTTACAGGGTGGGAAGAGGCATCGAAAGTTTTGATAGGGCCAACGCCACTAACTCCTTCAACGCAATTTTTCCAGAAGGCATCTTTGCCTATGCCGTTTGGAGCAACAACTCCTAAACCTGTAACAACAACTCTTCGCATGATAGAAACGCCCAACGAAAAACGCTGGACGAGCCTCCCTGAAACAAAAGTGTCTAAATAAAACGCCTATTCTTGCCAAGCTTCCTAGACTCAACCTTACTGCGTGCCCTCATATAGCCTATATTACCCATATTTAAAAGTAATGCGCAATAGTTATGTGAATTCAGTTTGCTTAACAAATGTTAAATTTTTTAAAGTTAGCCGCTTTGTCAGAATAATCGTTACAAACCCTACGTTTTTAAAAAGACTGATGCACTCCTCAAGTACAAATACCCTTTGTTTTTCTTTTCACTTTAAAGTCGGAAAGTGCTATTAATCTCATTATTAGCTTGGACTCATTGAATCGTGCCAACTTTTATTTTCAAGGATTAGAAATGAACATGAAATGGTTTTCACGCGGAGATTGGAATGCCTTTTTTGGTTTGTCTATCGATAACCTCGCGGTCATGATTTCTCTGTTTAGCCTTTTGACCTTTGCTGGTATTCCCAATGGGTATACTCCTGAATTCGTACTGACCCGTATGCTGCCTGGAACTGCATTAGGCGTGCTTATTGGCGATATTGCGTTTACCTTGATGGCATGGGGGCTTGCAAAAAAACTTAAGAGCGACACTGTCACCGCAATGCCCTTGGGTTTAGATACACCCAGTACCTTCGGGATGGCATTTTTGGTGCTTTTGCCTGCACTTGCAAAAGGCAACGAACTTTATCCCCAAGATCATCACCAAGCCATGACCTTTGGCTGGAATGTTGGTCTGGGTGTTTTAATACTTACGGGATTAATAAAAGCTTTTTTTTCACCCTTTGGAAATCTTGTAAGGCAATGGGTGCCTCGTGCAGGGTTGCTAGGCTCTTTAGCTGCAATCGCCTTGACTCTTATTTCGTTTATGCCTTTACGCGAGGATATTGCAGGTATGCCTGTTGTTGGTTTACCCTGCCTTTTGGTGATCCTCGTATGCCTTTTGGCCCACCGGGTGTTGCCCTTTAGATTTCCCGGGGCATTATTTTCTGTGTTGCTGGGATTGGCCCTTTATATGATCTCGATATTCGTAGGGAAAATTTTTGGAATTAGTATCGTTGCAGAGATCAAGCCGTTTGAATTCATGGGGCATTTTGGGTTTCAGGTGCCATGGGCATTTTCCGAAGGTGATTCGCAGTGGTGGAACACCATTTTCTACGAGGTTGTGGGCCGAATGCCAATGATTTTCCCCTTTGCCTTGGCAACCATCATTGGGGGCATTGATTGTACCGAAAGTGCTGCTTCTGCTGGGGATGAGTACGATACAAGATCGGTGCTTTTTGTGGAAGCAATCTCTTCATTAGTAGCTGGATTAGCCGGTGGTGTAATTCAAACCACGCCTTATATTGGCCAACCAGCCTACAAGAAAATGGGCGCACGGGCAGGGTATACTCTTCTTACCGCTTTGTTTATTGGGTTGGCAGGGTTCATGGGCGGCTTGACCGTTCTTTTCCATGTGCTACCCAAAGTTGTGCTTTTCCCGATTCTTATTTTTGTTGGACTCGAGATCACTTCCCAGACTTTCCGGGTGGTTAATCCTAAGCATTATCCCGCACTCGCACTAGCTATTCTCCCCTCGCTTGCCTACCTTGGCTTGCTGTTGATTAAAAGCATTTACGGCCCCGTTTTGCCCGGAAACCCCGAAGCTATCAATGCTATTCAAACGCTTCGATGCCTTGCCAACGGGTTTCTTATTTCCGGTATGTTGTGGGCTGCAATGATGGTTTCGATTCTGGATGACAAGATGGCCAAAGCCAGTTGTTATTGTTTTGTGGCTGCACTCTTGGCGTTTATTGGAGTGATACATTCCCCATTGGCGGACGAAACCGTCGGATTTCCTTGGACTGTACTCGCTTCGATTGACAAGCCTTTTCTTGAAGCGGTTAAAGTCCAATCACCCTATCATTGGGCTTGTGGGTATTTGATCTGCGCTGGGTTATTGCTGGTGCTATCGAAGTATGGCAAAGCTGCGGATGAAGAATTGGCACCTGAAGAAGAATTTCAATCAAATGCTTCAGGGAAGATATAATAGGAAATATGAAACATCCTATGGGTATTCGCATGAAGTTCAGCTTTGGATTAAAATGTCTTGGATTAACCATCTGTGATTTTTTTACTTCGTTGTTCTTTATTATGGCCTTTCTTTTCTATGGGTCGGATGCAATTGCAAACGCTCCTTTCCCTGCGATTGTCATACCGGTAACCACGCCTTTTGAAAGCGAAGGCTCTAAAAGGATTCGCAATCTGGCTCTCGAAGCTTTGGACAAATTTATTCTTGAGACCAAAGGTCTTCCCGCTGCGGAACGGCCTGTTTTCAAATTGATCATTGATTTTAATCCTGAGGGCAAAGCCTTCACTTCTGAGTTTGGCCCTGCTTACGATCTCGCACAATCCTTGCGCCTGTTAAAAAACAGGGGGAGCTTGAGCATTTTTGGTTGGGTGCATGGCGAAGTGCAAAGGCATGCAGTGCTTCCTTTGCTTGCCTGCGACAATATTTATTATTCTAAAGATGCCGTGGTGGGTGGGGTTATTGGCGATAGTGGGGAATTTTTGAGTAACACCATTCGAACAGCCTACGACGAAATAACTGCGGGAAGATTTGCCAAGGTTGTGATTCGAAAAATTTACTCACCAGATTTGGTGATAGTTAAAGCCACCAATCCCAAAGGACGGGAAATTTTTGTCGAGCGGGCAGAAGATCCACAAGGTGAGATTGTCATGCAGGCGGGAAAAGAGGGCCGCTACGATTTCTCCACCGCTAAAACTCTTGGCATTTCTGAGCAGGAGCCCGCAGATGATCTTGGTGCATTAGCTTCAATTCTTAGACTTTCTGCAAAAAGCTTGGGCGAGGCCACTGCTTCAAGTCGGGAGTTTGTGCCTTGGAGGATTGTGTTGACTGGTCCGATTAATCCAGAACTGTTTGAGCGTTTCAAGCGCAAGGTAAGCAGGGCGGTTGGGCAGGGCGCTAACTGTCTGATTTTGCAGTTTGAGTGTGGCCAAGGAAAGGCGGAGTCCGCGCTTGAGATCGCCAGCTTTATTCGTGATCTCGAAAAATCTTCCCGCGTTAATCCCATTAAAACCATCGCTTTTCATACCACTCGGGCAAGGGATTTATCATTAGTCATGTCGCTTGCTTGTTCGAAAATCATCATGGAAGAGGGCGCCTCGCTTGGATCGATTGAGGAAAGTTTTGTTGCTAATCCGGAAACCAGACTACGGGTGCGAGCCCAATTAGAGGAATTGCTGAAGGATAAATTGGGTGGTAAACCTGAAGTGAAATTACTTGCGGAGGCGTTTCTAAACACATCAAGCAGAATAGCGTTGGTGGTTCAAAAGATTACTGGCGAAGTCAAGCTAATTGATTCTGAAGATCTGGTTAATCAGCCTGCGTTTAAACTTGAATTACAAATCAAGCCTTTTGCCAAGGAAGATGAAAACAAGCCATTGCGACTTCGGGCAGAGCAAGCGGTAGATTCAAGAATAGGGGTAGCTAATACCGTAGCTAAGGATATTGAAAGCGCATTGATTTCTGAAAACTTTAAGCCTGAAAGTGTGCCAATTTCGGGGACTGATTGGCTCGATGAGTTGGCGGAGTTTCTTACCCATCCCTGGACCCGTGTTGTTCTTATCATGCTTGCGATCACTTGCCTTATACTTGAAGTGAAGATGCCTGGCATCAGCCTGCCTGGAGTATTATCTGCGTTTTTCTTTGTTTTGTTTTTCTGGTCGCACTCCCAGTTTTCCGGGCAGATTTTCTGGCTCGCAATCTTTCTGTTTTTCTTGGGTATGATTCTTATTGGTGTCGAAATCTTTGTTCTTCCTGGATTTGGCGTTACTGGAATTGCTGGAATTTTACTCGTTTTAGGAAGCCTCGGATTGGTTGCTTATGGGCACTGGCCTAAAAACCCTGATGAATGGGTTGGCTTGGGTAAATCGATGGCTCCTTATGGCATTAGTTGCATGGGCGCTTTGGTTGCTGTTGTTTTTATTGCGCAGTTTTTGCCTTCCATGCCGATGACCAGTAAGCTTTTTCTTAAACCCCCCGATAACGATGATCAGCCTTTGTTTGCAGAAGATGAATTGCATCAAGGGTTGGCAGGTTTATTAGGTTCGATTGGTGTTGCAGAGACTAACTTGCATCCTTCGGGGAAAGCAAAGTTTGGTGATCATTGGCTGGATGTGGTCTCGGATGGCGGATTCATCGTTCAGGGCGCTAAAATAAAAGTAAGTCAGATTGAAGGTGGTAAAATTGTTGTTAGTGAAGTTTTCTGATTGCATTCATTAAAAAGGTGTTTGTTGCACGAATTGTAAAAAGGAAATGAAATACCCATGGATTCATCGAGCTTAACTTTTGCTGTTTTTTTGGTGTCGACCGGGTTTGTGCTGTTTGGGTTGGAATTGTTTCTTCCCACGGGAGGCATCCTCGGCATGCTTGCTCTTTCGAGCATGATTGTGGGAATTACTTTTGCATTTAAGCAGGGCTTGCTTCAGGGTGCGATTTTTCTAACTATTTCGGGGGTTGGGGTTCCAGTAGCTTTGAAATTATTCTTTTGGGCTTGGCCTCGCACCAGTATGGGCAAGAAAATGACCGTGCGAAGCGCTGCTGCAGAGGAAACCATCGGAAACATGGCTTCACATCAAGCTCTAGATCTATTAGTTGGGAAAACAGGTAAAACGCTTTCAGAGTTGCGCCCATCTGGTATAGTGGACTTCGAAGGTCGTAGGATTGATGCAATTAGTGAGGGATTATTAATTGCTGAAGGTTTGCCTGTAGTGTGCATTTCGGCCCAAGGGGGACATGTGGTGGTAAAGCCATTTGTTGTGACCGGGTTTGAGAATGAGCAAATCTCTAACATGGATTTAAGTTAGTTTAACTGCAAGAGTTATTTGAATATAGGGAGAGTTTAATGTTTGGTGAAATTCTAGCTGCACCTGATTCGATCAATACCGTTTATTTAGTAGGCGGTGTTATCGGTTTTATCATATTTCTTCTTGTAGCATTCTTTCTGTTGAACTTCGTGGGCCTTTGGGTTCAGTCATTTCTGACGGGTGCAGGAATTGGGTTTGTAGATATGTTGCGAATGAAGCTCTGCGGGCTTGATTACGCCACGATCGTGAAACAAAAAATTGCGTTGGTACAAGCTGGCGTCAAGGATGTGAGCCCTCAAGATATGGAAGCACATGCGCTTTCCCGAGGTAATTTGCAAAAGGTGGTGAGTGCTGTTATCGCAGCCCACAAAGCCAAAATGGATTTGAAATGGAGTGCCGCTGCTGCAATTGATCTTGCTGGCCGTGATGTTTATGAAGCCGTCAAGCGCAGTGTAGATCCTAAAGTTATTGATTGCCCTGATCCTTCTAAAGGTAAGGCGACTCTTGATGGTGTATGCAGAAATGGTATTCAGTTGCGTGCTCGTGCGCGTGTTACAGTTCGAACCAAGCTCGATAGGTTGGTTGGTGGCGCCACCGAAGAAACCATTATTGCACGTGTTGGCGAAGGTATTGTTAAAGCGATTGGTAGTGCAGAGCATCATACCGATGTGCTTGCAAATCCGAATTTGATTTCTCAGGCGGTTTTGAAGAATGCCTTGGATTCCCAAACAGCGTTTGAAATTGTATCGATTGATGTGGCTGAAATTGATGTGGGCGTGAATGTTGGTGCAAAATTGCAGGAAGAGCAGGCTGGTGCAGATCTTCGTGTAGCGCAGGCAAATGCCGAAAAACGCAGAGCACTTGCAGTGGCTTTAGAGCAGGAAATGCGCGCCAAGACCGAAGAAAATCGCGCTCAAGTTATCCTTGCAGAAGCAGAAGTTCCTAAGGCGATTTCCCAATCAATCCGTGAAGGCAAAATGGGTTACATGGATTACTTCCAAATGAAAAACTTGCAGTCTGATACGCAGATGCGCAATGCAATTGCGGGTTCTCCAGAAAGGGCTTCTTCCTAAATCGTTAATCAGGTATTTGCTATGGACTTGATTTTTGCAGTAGGTTGGGAAGGGTTTATAATCCCTGGGATTGCATTTGTAATCTGGGTTATAAGTTCATTGGCTGGGGGCAAAAATGCTCCTCCAAATCCGAAGGCCGGGGCTAAAAACTTGGGGCTAGGCAATCGCGCTCCGCTTTCAGATCTCGAGCGGTTTTTTCAAGAAGCAAAGCAGCGTAGGGCCAAACCTGATCCTGTTCCCATTGCTTCTCTAAATGCTGGATCTAACTCCCCCAAGGTGAAACAGCGCCCTACTAAAAACACCGTCAAAAGAAATAAGGTTGAATCATCTCCTAATCCTTTTCTCGTTGATCAAATTGCTAGCAATGTAGAAACTCCGGCTATTCCTGCGCAGGGTGCAGTAATTAAAAAGGTGGTCGATGAGGCGGAAGTTTTGCCCCCCTCGCCAGCTACCATAACCAAAGATTCAAAGCGAAAATTCGCATCCAAAACCAGCCCACTAATTGCTGAGGCTCTTGCGCTTTTAAAAGGCCCGAAGGTGATAGGTTCTGCGTTGGTTTTACAGGAAATCCTGCAGCCACCTCTTTGCATGCGCCGTAGGCCGTTTAGATAAACTTAAGCCCGGATTCTATCCGTTAAGAAAACTCCAAATCTCTGAAGATGCATGAATCTTATTAGAAGGTTTACCCGCAAGGCGTTTGTTTAGAGTCCCTTTGCCCCCGGGCCAATGGTGCCCCAGTTCGTCTACTAAAATGGTTCGAAACTTTGTGTTATGTTTACCACAGTGCCTGTCTGTAATCTGGACTCCGTTTTGAGGTTCGTTTTTACTTGAGGTATTAACCCCACCAAGAGCCTTTTCCCATGAGGCAATGGTGGAAGAAACTGCGGGCCTGTTTTCTGAAAGACGGGTCCAAGGGGAAATAATTGCGCCACCCTCAAAAGGCATCAAAGGGTCGGCTTTTCCCATGATGTATATGGTTGGAATTTCTAGGTTGCAAGCTGTTTGATCTTGGCGCATTAGGCCTGAAATTGGGGCAATGCCCTTGGGCTTGTTTCTTCCTTCGCTTGCGAAACGAAAGGTCATACCTGCGCCATTCGAAAAGCCCGTCATGAATATTTTTGATGGATCAATCAGCTTAAGGTTTAAAACATGATCGATTAAGAGATCAAGAAATGCGACATCATCAACACCTGGTTGCCCCATTTGTGATCTTGGTGAGCCATCATTCCAGACTTGGGGGTTTTGCAAAAACCCAGGGCCACGGCTCATGTCTTCCCGGGTACCCTCGGGGATTAGCAGCACGATATCTTTTTCATCTGCGAATTTGTCGAGTTCGGTTTCGTCAAGAGTCCATGCTGCGGTGCCACCTGCTCCATGAAGCATGATGAGAAGTGCGCAGGGCTTGGAATAATTGCGGGGCTTTCGCAATAAAGCGTGCCTTCGCATGTTCCCGCTGGTTAATTCGATTCGTTGCGTTTGTCCCATGAGTTAAATCCGAATTATGCAGAAGCAAGTTCTGTCCAGAGGCCTTTATATGTGTGTAAAAACTCAATAGTTGAAGCTTCATCGGGGAAGGTCTTGCCCACTTCAATCATCGTTACTCTATTGTAGCCCGATTGCCTGAATAGTTTGAATAATTCGCGATAGGGGTAGGTGCCTAGCGAGTTCTTGTAAAGGTCATTGATATGGCAAGATTTAATCCAAGGTTGCAGCATTTTAAAGGATTCTTCAACGCTGCCATTTTTTACATCATCGGGGTTTGAATTCCAGGTGACCCCAACCGAGGCATGGCCACATTGTTCCATGATGGTTTTCATGTTTTCAGGTTTGGCGGTACCAGCACCATGAACTTCCACCCAGATTTCGATACCTGCATCGCTTGCAGCTTTACCACAAGGGATGAGCGATTTTCCAATTTGTTCCAAAGTTTTAGGGATGGGGACTTCTTTAGGGAGGCCATTGGGCCTGACTTTTACCCCTTTGCCTCCGATGTCGCGAACCAGATCGACGAATCTTTTGCAGGTTTCGATGTTTTCATCGACTGTTTTTTTGCTGGTTGAGTGGAACTCGCAAACCGAGCCTGCACCCCAGATTTCGATACCTGCATCTGCGAATTTTTTGCGAACTTCTTTTCTTTCGTCTGCGGAAAGGGAGGGTTCGACTTTGTGTGCATGAGTGGTGCGAAGCTCAACAGGGGAGATACCCGTGGTTTTGCAGACCCTTAGAAGTGCTGGTAGGTCTAGTTTTGCCCCGAGATTGTAGGTTACGAGCCCAAGTTTAAAAGGGATGCTTTTAGGTTCGATTTTGGTGTTTTGGGCGGCAAATGCTGGGTTAATACAGGCTAATGTAGCGATGGAAGGTGCATAAGTGAGGAAGTTTCTGCGGGTTGTACCGTCCATTTTGCGAATCCTTGAGTATTTAGGCAGGTTCTGCAATCTTTTGGCCCGTTGCCTCGTCTTGTAATCAGGGCATACTACCCTTGTAAGTTGATAATGTCTACCTTTTGTGCGATAAGTATGACTAATAGGTTCTTTTGTTGTGTTGGAAATTTGCGAAGTATTTGATGTCTCTTTAAGCTAGAATAATTAAAGTTGAGAGCTTCCTTTCTGGGAGAATTAATTGCAATGGCTACTGAACTAAAATCACCACCTGAGCCCCGAGTTTCCCGAAGCGAAAGGGCGGTTGAAGATCAGATTCAGCGTATCGAAAATCAGATTCGCTGGATTGATGTAGGTACCGGTGCTTTTGGTTTGCTGGTCATGCTGTTTACGTATGGCTTGATTGTGATATTGTTGGATCGATTTTTAGTGCTCTCTTCTTTAGCCAGGCAGTTTTTATTCGCAGGGTTTGCTCTTTCTGTAGGTTGGTGGATTTACAAGCGGATTTTGACTCCTCTCGTGCAATCGGTTAATCCAATTTATGCAGCTTTGATTTTGGAACAGGCGATCCCCGATGCCAAGAATAGTCTTGTTAATTGGGTTGATCTTAAAAACGATAGGATTCCTGAATCGGTAAAATTGGCCCTAGGCAAACGCGCTGCCAAGGATTTGAAACCTCATGAAGATGAGGAGTTTGTTTCAAGCAAACAGCTCTTCATGATTGGGACGCTTGCAGGGTTTTTGTTTTTCGCATTGGTAATCCTTTTAGTGATTTTCGGTAAAGCGCCTTTCTTTTCTATGCTTGGTCGTACCTTCACTCCTTTTATTGAAACGACCATTGCCACTAGAAACACGGTTGCAATTCTCACCCCCGAACAAGGCAACATCACTGTTGCGATGGGTATGCCGGTTGATATTGTCGTCAAGGTTACAGGGAAGCTTCCTGCTGCAGGCAGTCCCGAATCTCCTAGGCTTATGATGCGGTACCATGAAAACGAACCTTGGCAGACCAAGTTTCTTGGTGCCGGAGATTTAAGCAGTGAGCATAAAATCCGCATACCTTCCAGCGAAGTGCGTAGCGGCTTTTCTTACATGGTCGCTGCAGGCGATGCCAAAACCAAGGGTTATCAAGTTGATGTTAGGCTTACGCCACTCATCGTTGATTTTCAGACTGCCTATAAATACAGGCCTTATACTGGGTTGCCAGAAGCCACTACTGCGCAGCGTAAGATTTCTGCCCCGGTAGGTACCGCTGTTAAACTTCGCGTGCGAGCAAACTGTAACGTTAAAGATGGAACTGTTCGGTTCTTTTATGGCAAAGACAAAACCGACAAAGTGTATTTGATCAAATCGCCTTCCGATCCTTCCTTGATGGAAGCTTCTTTTGTAATTTCTCAATCGGGCACTTATCAAATTGAATTTACATCTTCCGTTAGGGATGAATATGTAGATGCAATGCCTGCCCCATTGGAGGCGATTGTTGATGCTGCGCCCGCGATCGATTTAATGTTGCCTGGTAAGGATGCCACCGCTGCAATTAATGGCGTGCTTGATCTTGAAGCGAAAATTGTTGACGATTTTGGGGTTAATAAAGTCGTATTAAAGATGATTGCTTCGGGCGATCGCCCATTGCGCCCTCAAGTATACCGCGATGAAAAAGCTCTTAAGCTTCCTTCGGGAGGTAATCTTCCCAGTTTGCTTTACAAGGATTTTATCAATATCCCTTCCCTTCAGGCTGAAGATGGGCTCGCTTATAAAGCAACCGCTGGATCTTACCTCGATTACTGGCTTGAAGCTGAAGATGCCTGCGATTTTCCCAAGGCCAACCTTGGTAAAAGTAAGGTGTTTAGGCTGACATTTGCAGATCGAGCCCCTGATGAACAAGCTAAGAAAGAAAAAGAAAAAGCTGAAGAAGATAAAAAGCAGAATGATCAGAAACAGGATGAAAAGCTGAAGAAAGAAAATCAACAGCGTCAGGACCAAAAGAAAAACCCTCAAGAACAAAAGGGCTCTGAAGAAAAGCAACAGCCTGGCCAGCAGGGTGAAAAATCCGAGGGCAAGGATAGTTCTGATAAAGCCGATGGCGGAAAACAGGGTGAAGGCAAGGGCCAGGAAAAATCCAAAAATGATGAAAAGGGAAAGGGCAATCCTGACAACAAGGGCAACGACAAAGACGCCAAGAATGACCCAATGGGCAATAATGAAGATTTTAAAGAGCAGGAAAAAAGGTTGAATGATGCCCTTGCCAAGAACAACCCTGCGGATTCGGGCAAAGATGATAAAAACCCAATGGGCAAGGATCCCGCAGATAAAAAAGGGGATTCGAAAGGAAACGAAAATAAGGACGATGCAGGAAAAAATGACGCTAAGGGCTTAGATAAGAACATGCCTAAGGGCAACGATCCTAAAGGCAATGATCCTAAAGGCAACGATCCTAAAGGCAATGATCCTAAAGGCAATGATCCTAAAGGCAATGATCCTAAAGGCAATGACCCTAAAGGCAATGACCCTAAAGGCAATGATCCTAAAGGCAATGATCCTAAAGGCAATGACCCTAAAGGCAATGATCCTAAAGGCAACGATCCTAAAGGTATGGATCCCAAGGGCAACGACCCTAAAGGCAACGATCCCAAGGGCAATGATCCCAAGGGCAATGATCCCAAGGGCAATGATCCCAAGGGCAATGATCCCAAGGGCAATGATCCCAAGG
>CAJCCR010000220.1 GCA_903960945.1 uncultured Planctomycetaceae bacterium | reverse complement strand
TACAAACCAGTCTTTTGCAAGAACAGCAACTTCCTCCAAGGCGCCAAGTTCAGGAAATAAATGTGTAGCGCCTTTTATTATCACCATTTTTTTCTCACAATGAAGTTTGGCAAAAGCCATGCTATTCATAGCGATCACAGACGTATCATTTTCCCCAACAATTAAAAGGGTTGGCGCTATTACAAAATCTAATTCATCTTTTGCAAGATCGGGCCTACCTCCCCTAGAAACAACCGCCCTGATTAAATTTGGATTCCGGGCGGCAACCACCAATGCTGCCCCTCCCCCCGTACTAGCACCGAAACAACCTATCGAAAATGAACATGTTGCAGGTTGATGGTTCAACCATTCAGAAACAACTCCAAGGCGGTTTGCCAACAAATCTATATCAAAGACTTTTTTTTCATCAACAGCCTCTGTTTCATTTAAAAGATCAAATTGAAAGGTGGCTACTCCTGCATTTTGCAATACATTTGCGACATATTGATTTCGTTTGCTTAGTCTTCCGCTCCCACTGCCATGAGCGAATACAACTACCGATTCAGCATTGCTTGGAATTGTAAGAATTCCTGGAAGAAGGATTTTTTCACATGATATTTGATAGTTTTTTATACTTAAATCAGAGTTTGCCTTGATTACCATTTTAATAGCTCCTGCTTTATTGTTTGTTTGAGAAAACTATTAATTGATTCTAAATACCTTCAAAAAATTACCATTCTGATTCTATACACGAGCTTTTACAAATGTGCTGGATTTAATTTTTTAATTCACATGAAACCTTTTGGTTTATAAAAATCTAAGGGTTTCACTTCGAATGTTTGGTGGTTTAGTTTCATATTAAATACTCCCAGCGTATTGATAATTAACCTAGTGGCCCGAATAATTAACTCAGATGGGAACCAAGATGGTGATATTAAACATCAATGTCAAATAATCAATTCCGTTATTCCTTGTCTTACAAACCGAAAGCGATTTTTTTATGACCGCCGAACATGACCGCTTGAAAGAATTTACAGAAAAGTCAATCCCATGGAAAAAATGGGGGCCCTATCTTAGTGAACGCCAGTGGGGTACTGTTCGTGAAGATTACAGCGAACATGGTGACGCTTGGAATTATTTCAGCCATGATCATGCCCGTTCCCGTGTTTATCATTGGGGTGAAGATGGTCTTGGTGGCATTTCTGATGATCAACAACGCCTTTGTTTTTCCATTGCTTTATGGAATGGTAAAGATTCAATCCTGAAAGAGCGCGCTTTTGGTCTTACCAATAGCGAAGGTAACCATGGGGAAGATGTAAAAGAGTATTATTTTTACATTGATAATACCCCTACTCATTCTTACATGAAGTATTTATATAAATATCCGCAGTCTGCTTTTCCCTACGATGACTTGATCCATAGAAACAAAACGCGGGGTCGTACAGATCAGGAATACGAACTATTAGATACCGGCATATTTGACCAGGACCGTTATTTTGATGTTTTTGTGGAATATGCAAAATCATCTCCAGAAGATATTTTGATTGAAATCTCAGTTTACAATCGATCACTTGAGGCTGCTCAAGTTCATGTAATCCCAACATTATGGTTCCGTAATTTTTGGTCGTGGAATGAAAAAGATCAACGCCCAGAACTCGAATCCACCCAAATTTTATCTGAGCAATATCAATCAGTTAGGGTTTTTGATTCCAAATTGGGCCAGTGGACATTCAATTCCGAGGGAAATCCACTTCTGCTTTTTACCGAGAATGAAACGAACAAGGAACGCTTTCTGGGTATTCCCAACACCTGTGCCTATGTAAAGGATGGTATTAATAATTATTTGGTACATGGGAAGAAAGAAGCTGTTAATCCAAATAAAAAAGGCACCAAAGTTGGAGCATGTTATCAGGAAACAATCAAACCCGGAGATTGTTTTAAAATTCGATGCCGCCTATCAAAAAATCCTGCAGATACTGTTGAAACGGCAAATCCCTTTTTGCTGTTTGACCAAATAATGAATGAAAGGCGTAAAGAGGCAGATGCCTTTTATGCTGCAATAATTCCTAAAACTCTAAGTCCCGATGCTTTTATGGTAAGTCGTCAGGCGCTTGC
Source organism: uncultured Planctomycetaceae bacterium (assembly GCA_903960945.1). GTDB lineage: Bacteria > Planctomycetota > Planctomycetia > Gemmatales > Gemmataceae > UBA969. The sequence goes on along the minus strand of CAJCCR010000220.1, from coordinate 22,958 downwards.
AGGAATGCTTTGGAGTAAGCAATTTTATTATTATGATGTGGACAAATGGCTTGATGAGCGGGGATCGGATCCGTTTCAGGAATTTATCGTTAAAAGCCCAAGTCGCAATGACCATTGGCATCATATGTACAATGGCGACATTATTTCAATGCCTGATAAATGGGAGTATCCATGGTATGCAGCATGGGACCTTGCGTTTCATGTTCTCTCATTGACGCTGGTAGATCCTGATTTCGGAAAATCTCAGTTAAAGTTGATGCTGCGCGAAAGGTACATGCATCCCAATGGTCAGATGCCAGCATATGAATGGAACTTTGGTGATGTAAATCCTCCGGTGCATGCGTGGTCTACGATTTTTACCTATCGTCTTGAAAAAGCACAGAAGGGGGTTGGTGATCGGGAATGGTTAAAAGGTTGTTTTCAGAAACTTTTGATGAATTTCACCTGGTGGGTCAATCGAAAAGATCGGTCGGGTAAAAATGTATTTGAAGGCGGGTTTCTGGGGCTGGATAACATTGGTGTTTTTGATCGGAGTTCCGCACTTCCTACCGGAGGGTATCTGGAACAGGCAGACGGGACTGCATGGATGGCTTTGTATTGCCAAAACATGCTCGAAATAGCTGCAGAACTTACACTTACAGACCCTGAATATTCTGAAATGGTGCTCAAGTTCGCGGAACATTTTCTTTGGATAGCAACTTCCATGGGGCATATTGGGTCTACCTCTGGTATGTGGGATGAGGAAGATGGTTTCTTTTACGATGTGCTTAGGCTTCCTGATGGTAGCTCCCAGCGATTAAAAGTCCGTTCCATGGTTGGCTTGCTTCCTTTATGCGCCACCACAATTTTTGATGGGCAACTTATGAATAAATTTCCTGAACTTGGAGAACGCTTTAGACAATTTCTTGAATCCAGACCCGAACTTAGAACCAGAATCCATGATCCCATCAAAGTGGGAATCAGTGGTCATCACCTTGCATCGATTCTTGATGAAACCAGATTACGAAGGGTACTGGCGATTATGCTTGATGAGAACGAGTTTTTAAGCCCTCATGGAATTCGCTCTTTATCCCGATCCCATGCAGAACATCCGTATGTGATATCTTTTGGGGGGCATGAATATCGCGTTGGTTATCTACCTGCGGAATCGGATTCTGGAATGTTTGGCGGCAATTCGAATTGGCGAGGGCCCATCTGGATGCCTGTCAACGCCTTGATAATTCGCTCCCTTTTGCATTACCACTCCTTTTATGGCCCTGAATTTACCATCGAATGTCCGACAGGTTCTGGTAAAAAAATGAACCTTTTTCAGGTGGCAGAAGAAATTGCTAGGCGCCTTGGAAATATTTTTCTTCGTGATCAAAATGGCAGAAGGCCCGTGTTCGGTGGCGCAAGCAAATTTCAAAACGATCCCCACTGGAAAGATTACATTCTTTTTTATGAATACTTCCATGGCGACAACGGAGCCGGACTTGGTGCAAGTCATCAGACTGGATGGACCGGAGTAATTGCAAGAATCATGAACATGTTTTCAATGATGACCCCTGAAAGTGTAGAGAGTGGAAAAATGGCCTATTTCGACAAATATGCATCAACCTTGGAAAAAGCTCAGCCTGTGCATCAGTAATTATAAACCAAGGAATGAAAGTAAAGTGTGGCATGGATTTTTTAACAATCGTAAAAGTGATGGCTGCATTGTCTCTTGTTTCCTTGATGTTTTGGATGGGCATGAAGGCAAAGTTTGTTGATGTGTTAGCTAGTGCCAAAAATCTTAAGCTTATTGGTCTTGGGGTATTAGCTAATTTTATATTAGTACCAATCCTTACATTGGGTTTGCTGCATATTTTTTCCCCCGATAATCTGGTATGTGTGGGATTTCTAGTACTGGCAGTCTGCCCTGGTGCCCCAGTGGGACTTCCTTTTGTTGCAATTGCACGGGGGGATGTTGCTGTTGCCATCAGCCAGATGATAATTCTATGCACCATCTCGGTTTTCTTATCACCATTATTACTAGGCCTTTTATTTAAGTATTTATTCAAACAAGATGATTTGGTGATTGATTACCTTAAAGTAATACAAACATTATTTTTAATTCAAATCCTTCCTCTTGCGCTTGGTTTTTTCTTACACCACAAGGCACCCATATTTGCTGAAAGATCGATAAAAGTACTCGGAATGCTTTCGAATTTATTATTGATTATCACGGTGCTACTAATACTTAGGGTGGAATATGAAACGCTGACCATGATCAGGTTTTTAGATTGGATGGTTATGCTTATTTTGTTCTTTGGAAGTTTGGGTATTGGGTGGTTATGCGGTGGATCAGATAAGAGGATTCATACTACGATGGTAATTACCACAGGAATTCGGAATGCAGCTATTGCACTAGTTATTGTTTCAAACAACTTTTCAGGAACACCTGCAGTAACCATAGTGGTGGCACACAGTTTATTGTGCATTCTAGGTGGGTTTAGTTTCACATATTTTCTAAGATTGGTGCCAATCATCAAACTTGGTCAAGTCAAATGATTGGCAATTAGTATTTAAGGAAGACAAGGCAAGCAATTATTATTACGGTGTTAAAAGGTTTGGATCAAATGCAAAAAGATCACTTTTGACTTTGTTTATGCCACTTAATACATATTTATCCAGCACATCGTCTGAGGTTAATTCTTCATTTCCATTGGGATATTCAGAGTTGAGTCCGAACGGAGAGGCGGGCCCATAATGACGGATATCTAGAGTCTTAGCTTCAAGCCAAAGATCCAGAATTTCAGGTTTTGTAAACAAGTGATTGATGAAGTATCCTTCCAGATAATCAAAACTTACAAAGTCAAAATCATTTGGGTCAAACCCTTGCTCGGTAAGGTAATTTTTAACAATATCAATAGCCCAAAGGTGATGCTCTCCTATGGTAGCCTGCCAATGGGTACACCTTAGTTTTACAAGGTGTGGAGAAAGATTATGTTTTGCCCTGTATTCGGCGCCCCGGTTTTTATGGTTTTTTATAACCACGCATCTTACAGTCATGGGAATTATCCTTGTTTGGGTAATAAAGATACTGCCAACCCTTTACGAAGGCTTATTCGTTTTCCGAGTTGATTTATTACGTGAAATATCTGGTTTAATTGAATAAGTTTTAGCGTTCTTGTTTTAATCGAAAAACAACCTTGGCAAGCAGTTATTACATCAAATCAATTAGTCATTAATTTACATTACGAAAGTATTGTTTCATTCGGGGTTAGAAATTAGATTTGTTTGACTCTTATCGCATTATAAAATGTTTCTTTTAAATCATTTCGCTTCAAGTAAATTTCTTAGTACCGTCAGGTTTACACCATCCATGTCATGGTTATCGCCTTCTTCTTTAGGCGTCTCAAGCACCATCGGCAGATTTGCAAACCGCGGGTCATTCAAAATCAGCCTGAATGGTTCAAGCCCCAAGGCCCCCTTACCAATATGTTCATGCCTATCCACCCTGCTGCCCAATCCCTTCTTACTATCATTCAAATGAAAAGCTTTTAGTTTGTTGATCCCAATAAGCGTATCAAACTCTTGCCAAGTCGCATCGTAATCAACCTTGGGAAAAAGTGGGTATCCCGCAGCAAAAGCATGGCATGTATCAAAGCAAATTCCAAGTTTATCAGGATGCTTTGTTTGCTTGAATATTTGGCCCATGTGATCAAATTTGTACCCAAGGGTTGTGCCCTGCCCTGCGGTGATTTCCAAAAGAATCATGACTTTAAAGTCAGTACAACGGCGCTGAATTTCATCCAAACCATGAGCGATGCGTTTTATACCAGCTTCTTCACCTGTTTTTACATGGGCCCCAGGGTGAGCCACCAGATAATCCAATTCTAATTGCTCTGCACGCTCCATCTCATCCACAAAGGCTTCAATCGATTTGGCAAAAAGCTCATCATCAGGCGAGGCAAGATTGATCAAGTAGGAATTATGCGAGAGGTTGTGCTTAAGGTCAGCTTTTTTTGAAGCCCTGCGAAAATTATCAATGTCTTCTTGCGTCAGGGGTTTGCCCTTCCACTGGCTGGCATTCTTGGTAAAAACCTGAACGGTCTGGCATTGGTGTGCAGCGGATTCTTCTGCAGCTTTGTAAATGCCACCTGCAACCGACATGTGTGCGCCAAGGAGAGGCATGTTTTGATCCAATTCTTTTGCAAAGGTAAATTAACTCTTTACAGCCTAAGGGAAGGTTGAAGCTGATCCAATAAAAAACAAGAAGTTCAGCAGAAATGGTTTAGCACGTACCAAAAAAAGACAGCCGTTATTTTTACCAGATGCAGTAGAGTCTCTACTAAAGCATGATTTGGTTTCCGTCAAAGCCCTACCCCGCATCACACAACTAAAATCCGTTGCCGCCACTAAGCATTTCTTAAATCTGGTGAAGGATCACTAAAGTTCTTGTTAATAGTTAAAATTGATTTTTAAATGCATGTAACTGCAATCAAGTATTGCATGGGTCTCTATTTTTTTATTTTGCAGCGAGGCAGCATCAAGCGAGTTTAAAAATTTCAACAGGTTCAGCACGGCCTTTTACAATTACTTTCCCAAGGCTGACCGCATCATTTCCAGCATCACCTAAGGCTTCCTTAACCGTATTCGAAATCAAAAATTGTGAATTAAACTCCTTATTAAGCGATTCTATTCTAGAGGCTAGGTTAACAACATCGCCGATGATGGTGTATTCTTTTCTTTGAATTGATCCAATATTACCCGTCACCGCATTACCAGTGTGCAGGCCTATGCCAACTGTCGTGGGAAGAATGGTCCCAGCTTCAATTTCTTCTTTAAGCTTTTGTAGGATCTCTTTTGAAGCTTTAACGGCATTGTGACTATCGAAACCATCAGAAAACGGTGCTCCAAATACAGCCATGAATCCATCACCGAGGAATTTATTGATGATCCCATGGTTACAATTCACAATATTTATCATGAAATCAAACAGGGAGTTTAAATAAGCGACAACTTCCTGCGGAGTACGGTTTTCTGAAAATGTAGTAAAGTTTCGGATGTCCAGAAACATCACACAAACATTTTGAACTTCCCCTTCTGTTGAATTCTTTTGGAGGAGGAGTTTTTCCATGACGGCAGGGGAAACATGTTGGCCAAACATGCTCATGATGTGGTTTTTCTCGTTTATAGATTGAAAAGATTTTAGAAACCCATTTTTTAATTTGTTGGTAATAATCCCCGTGATTATTCCAGCGGCCAAGAGCATTAAGCCTTTTATTAAATGCGCTAGGATCTTATAAGTTGGTCCCATTTCATGAAATTCGACTGGAAATTCTGTTGAATTTATAATGTACAATGCAAGCGAAACATATTCGATTGCAGCAACTGCACCTGTAAAAATACAAATGAAAAAATTTAGCCTTAATCCAGAAAGTGCAATAATTAAAAAATACATAAAAACTGCGGGAAGGAATAGCGCATAAACATGTAATCCATGGCTAAATATTAAAATTAACATTGTTGGCAAACTGATTTCTACGAGGGCAACAATATAGTGACATATTGCAGGAACGCTTTTGCCTGTATTCAAGCAGTGCTTAAGGATGTACCAAATAAGCAATTCAAATAAGGCAAATCCAATAACTACTGACTCTAGGACGTTCCGAGGTATAGGAAATTTGTCAGAAAATGAAGCATCGGCAATATTTAAATTTGAAGCTATGATAATAATAATTGCGAAGGATCCTAGAACAATAGCGAAAATTAAAGATCGTAGTTTTTCAACCTTAAGAATTTCATATTCAACGTTTTTTGTGATATTTTCTTGTTCAACTATTGCCATGTTGGAAATGGTGGACCGTTCTTCATTTGTCATTAATTTTACCTTTGGACTTTTTGAGCAAACAACAGATTTTAAATTACTTACGCCCGTTGTTTAATTGTAAGTTGATATCGAAGATTAGCATCTTCTTTGTTCGAAACGATATTTTCGCAATCCACACCTTTAAGTTATAAACATATTGCCTGATAATAATACGCAATTGTTTCAATATTCTTGTGATGTTTTATGCAAGAATCTCTCTGACTACTTCCCCATGCAGATCGGTAAGGCAGAAATTGCGGCCTTGGCTGCACCAATCATTGATTGGTTCTGTTGATCGGTTGCAAACCCTTAATATTCCTAAGCTTTTTATTATTGCTGTATTGATAGTGCTTGATTTTAATGGTTTTAGCTTAAAATAACGGCTAATTACCTAAGTTGATGGGATCAAATTTGGCCTCTTTAGCCAAAAAAAGGCCCCTGAACAACATGGTGTTCAGAGGCCAAAGTTTAGTTAACCAGGGGCTTTTACCGTTTGGTTAGTAAGTACCACCAAGGTTGGCACCGCCATCAAAGAGCGAGGAGTAAGGATAAAATTCTTCTTCCAAGGTTGGCTGGGTAGCCCCTGGCAAAAGCGAATAACGCCTTACAACGGTAGAAATTCCTGAACCAGTAGCAGCTAGGAAATCGGAGCCAGTGCTAACAGCAACTGAGCCGACCCGAACGCCAGTGGTAAAGTTGGAATCGAAAGCGAAGAAGTCAGCAACCTTCTCAAACATTACTTCTGGTGTATCCATGGTAGTATCATGGTTTTCCATGGCTTGCCAAATGGTAACTTCAGGGCCTGCGGTGAGGGTGCCAGTTAGAATCCTGTAAAATCCGCCAAAGGGAGTCCCTGAATTAAGGCCAACAGCAACCTGAACGCCTCCGGTATAAGCCGCTTCATAAGCCATGAATTCACCAGTGAGGTTCATGGTAATGGATTGATTACCTGGAAGGATCGGTGTATCACCAATCATGAAGAACCTTGAATTTCTGAATGACTTAACATGAGAGCCGCCACCTGCGCCTGCACCAGTGATCACAGAATTAAATGAAGAGCCATCAACATCACCTACTGCAACCGTGACGCCGCCACGGAAGGACTGATCATAGGCAAAGAACTGTGTAAGAATATTTCCGGTTTGGCCATCAAAGATATTGACTTGAGGGCCACCGCCAGGTCCAGCGCCAACAACGATATCTGCAAAACCATCCGCGTTGAAATCGCCACCTGCAACACTTACCCCACCGCTGAAAGCAGTGCTGAAAGCGAAGAAGTCAAACAGGGTAGTGGTGAAATTAGTAGCGCCATCAAACACTTGAACTCTAGGTCCGCCACCTGCGCCTGCACCAACGATCACATCAGAGATGCCATCGTTATTTACATCAGCAACTGCGGTTTGAACACCACCTGTGAAGTCTTCTTCAAAGGCAAAGAAGCTTGCGAGTACGCTATTATCAATGCCACTATAAACATTGACAGCGGGGCCACCACCTGCGCCTGCTCCGGTTGCATAAATGGGCGTTTCGGGCTGGACGGTATTTAAGCTCATCATGCCACGATCTTCATGGGCAAGAATATGGCAGTGGTAGACAAAAGAACCAGTGAAATCAAGGTTCTTAATGCGTATTACCACTCTACCTGGAGTGATTACAGTCCCGTTTGCATCAACTTGCGCAGCGGGAACAAGTACAACATCCTGATACCATTGCTGGGGGGAGGTAACAGTTACCATACCAATGTTTTTAGTGTTACTAGGCACAAACATCGACATAACTTGAACATCGTTGACATGGTAATGGAATGGGTGGGGGACTTTGGAATTATTAATCAAAGTCCATTCTTCCACATCATTAAGCCTTGGCTGGGAAATTTGTGGATTGGGAAATACCTCACCATTTATTTGAAATTGAGAATTTCCCCCATTACCCGCAGGATTAGGATCAATGGTGAATGTCACCGTACGATTTTCATCAACCGTTGCAGTGGATAAATTCACAAAGGCTTGGTAGCCGGTTGTCGTTAGTGTTGTTGGCGTGGGCAACGAACTAACCGGCGCGCCGGAAGATGTCATCGTTACATTATAAAGGTTGTTGATAGCTGCATTGTTCTGGGAATTCATCTGCAACCTGACACTTTGCCCAGCCACGGCAGGCGCGGTAACCAGAATTGAATAGCGACCACCTGTGCCTAAAGTTAGCAGTGTACCACCGGCCTGTTGCGCTGCGGTAAGTGTTACAGGCGTGTTATAGGCGACACCATCCTGGGCAACCACGACTATATCCTGAAAAGTATTAGTGGTAGTATTTTTCAAGCTGAATTGGGTAGTAAGCCCAGAAGTCATATTTGCAATGTTCCAAACCTCGGTTTGCCCAGGTTGGACAGTAATCACAGGATTTACCAAGCCATTGATGGTGAGTTGATTTCCGGTACCACCATTTATTGCCTGCGGCGTAGAGCCTGCAGCAGGGATAACATTCTGTGCCTGCAAAGCCATGGTCCTTTCAGGAAGGTTGGCTAATTGGACAATGCTACTGTCAGGTTGACCAACAATCAGCATGCTGGATAAACCGCGCGCAACCTGCTCGGTGGAATACATATGGTTATGGGGATGCATCCAATAAAGGCCATCTGGTTGGGCTTGATCGATTTTATACTCGTAGACAAACCCCTGACCTGCAGGCATGGATAAAAGAACATTGTCGGAGCTAAAGTTTGGCGAAATATGGAGCCCATGGGTATGATTATTAAGGGGCATTTCAGTCAAATTTGGTGGTTGTACCAAAACCCCGTCAACATAGATTGGAGTTGCAGGAATTTGCAATGCTTCAAATGCCTGCCCCTCAAGTTCGTTCAATAAAGTGATTCTAAGTGTGTCGCCACGATTGACTTTCAGGGTTGGCGCTGGGTAGGTATCCCCCGTTGTAAGCACAGAAGGTTGATATGTTGAAGTGGCTGAATTATAAACGCTGTTGATACCGTCATTAATTATCCACGAATAAGTTAAAAAACCAGTTGTAGGTACTGCAGATGAGGCCAATGTTTCCAATGATTGAGTTGACACATGAGCCGTATAAGTAATATCCAAAACCTTGGTGGATGGATTCGCAGTAATTATGTTAGGTTCAATATAACCCAAAGGATTTGTCGTAGGGGTAAGCCTATCTTCCAATTGAAACAAAGAAGGCCTGAAAAAAACGTTCTTTTTCTTCTTGATGTTCATCGCATGTCCCCCTTTAAAGAGCTCAAATAAATTATGGTTAGTTTACAAAGCGAGTAAATCATAAAATCATTTATATTGTTAAAATGGATAAAGAAAAGGGTTTGGGCATTATATTCATCGTTTTTTAATAACTTGCTAAACGGTCCTTTAGCCTAAAGATTTGAAGCAGTTTAGCATTGAAATCATGTTATTTGCCGGGGTTTAGTGCGTCTTCAAGTGTTTTTCGCACTAATTCTTCGTGAATTTTCTGCACCAGATCGAATTGCTTGCGTTCTTCTTCTTCAATGGTTCGGAGCATTGCTACTAGTTTGTTGATATCAGTAAGGGTGCCCATTGCTGCAAGAACTTCGTCTATTGCCTGCAATAGTTTCTTGAACTGGGATCGAGATTCTGCCAGGGCAATTCGTGAAGCCTCAACTCGTTTATCCAAGGTAAGTGAAGAGTTATCAAGCGCCTTGCGAAAGGAATCAATCGCACGGGTTGTTGCAGGAAACTCGACGAGGGTAATTTTTCGCAAGGGTTCGTGAATGGTATCTTGAACTCGTTTAAATCGTTCTGCATCAACCCGGTTAAGTTTGAATTCCCTCAGAATACGGGTGTAAGCTTCCAAGATTTCGTTGGTGTTGGCCAATCGGGTTTCCAAATTGCGATCTATTTCATCGCAACGAGCAACCATTGGGCCAAGTTGTTCAACTTTTACATTCGCAGCAGAAAGATCAAGGCTGGATAAACCGAGCCTAGATTCAGATTCAAGTAAATGCCCCTTAGCCTGTTCCAACGCAAGCTTGTGTTTTTCTTCTTCTCGGGCGATTTCTGCAAGGAGATCATTTTCCGAGACGATGAAAAACATATAGCGCTCTTTACTTGTAACCAGATGCGGGCCGGTTTCCACATCATGATCAAGAGCTTCGAGCCAGAACTCCATACGGTATCTGGGTTGATATGCGTTACTGCCACCTGGCACTGCAAGGCCTAATTTTCCCAAGGCAAAATCGCTTTGCACTTCTTCATCGATTTTTTCAAAGGTATCGGGTTGAATCTGGAAAGAGCGAACTGTTTGTTTGCGCTCAGATAGTTTTTTAGATTTAGAAAGCTCTTCTTTGATTGCTGCAAGTGTTTTGATTTCCCCTGGAGTTGACTCCAGTAGTTTTTGAAACGAAGGCAGTGAGAATCGCTTTACTTCTTTTTCTGATTCCTTGGTCTCTGTTTTCTTACCCGAAGGCATTACCGCACCAAGAAAAGTAACGCCGTTAAGCACTGCGCCATGGGTTCCAATCATTTGTGGAATTGCAGAAAGCAAAAACAAGTCTTTCACATTCAGATTTTCAGACTCAACCTTTTTTACAGTGAGTGCGTAACGTATATCGCCCAAGCCATGTGCATCGTTGGCATTGCCTCGGAAAGGTAGACGGGCGATGGGGGTAACCATGAATCCATCCTTGGTTCTGCGCAGAGCATCAGGTTCGAAATCTGCATTAGGGGCTTCATCAGTATTGGGTTTTAAAAGCATGCCCCTACGACCAAGCACCCCTTCCTGATCTTCGTATTCAACGAAGAAGCTAAGTTCTTCCTTAAGGTTTTCCGTAGTGAAAGTAAAAGTTCGTTTGTCAATTAATTTGGGGTTTATCGCTTCAATCTTAACCCCTGCCTTATTAACCGCACGAACCGAAGCAAGATCGGCATCTGCTTCCCCGGTGACCACAAGGCTTGTGCCTTCAGGCACAGTAACCCTGCTTATATCAGAACCAGATTGCAACATATCCTGTGCATCAAATCGTTGTTTCAAACCTTTGAGCCCCGAAACATTTTCACCAACAGCGGAACGATAATAAAGATAAGCGGGGTGACTTTCTTCCACCATCAGTTTGAGAAGCATCGGTGGTGGCACAAGAACCAGGCGTTTGTTTGCGGTACGGTAATCAAGGGCTTGTGCGGTAAAATCAATGGTTTCACGCAGGTCTGCAATTTGACCGCTGTATTCATTGCTGGCGCCCCGCTGCAAGGTCATGGTATTGTTGGAAGAGTTGCCCCAAGATCGAAGAACGACATTTTCGGGGACAGCCATCACTCTAAATTTCCTGCGATAAACTGCATTGCTACCCAATTGCTTGAGAGCATCATGGCAGGCTTTCAAAGAATCAATCACCTCGGAGCTGGCATCGCTGGATTGTTTTTCAAGAAAATGCTCGATCTCATCGAAGGAGAGGGGATCTTCAGGCCTTGCAGGTTTAAGTTCTGGTGGAAGAGAATCAAAGGTAGGAATTTTTACGGAGATCCAGTCTTCAAGATCAAAGAAGGAAAGTGCGCGCCAGCCTTCTATGGGTCTGCGATCAAAACGAATCATAGCGGGTGCTTGATCAATATTTTTAAGTGCAAGGTAGGCTCGAAAATTGGATACTGCTTTTTCAGAAGGTCGGCCAGCTACAAGGTATTTGACAGCCCGGACTTTAACAGGAAATGGTGGCGCATCGCGACCAACCCGCACTTGGCCTGATTCAGGAAATCCCACAAACTCAAGATAAGTATGTCTGGGCCAAATGACATTCTTTAATGCAACATTTCGATCCACCCAAGTAAGCAACACCTCATGAAGCGATTGCGTGCTGGAAAGCGTGATTTCATCTACCCCAATGTTTGGAATCCCCGCACCTGCAATGGATAACACCAGCGCAAATAAATACATTCCAAGGGTAAGACCCAACGCCTTATAACCCATGTTTTTAAGTCTTTTCCAATCGAACACTTCATCTACAGGAAGGCCCTTCATGCGTTCTTCAGTTTCAAGAAGCATTTGTTGAAGCATTTGAGGCGAGGCGCCTCTTTCCTTCAGAATCTTTGGGGAACTTAATTCGATCGCAGTGATCAAGCGATCATTCAGCCGCTCGGGGAATTTGTTTTCCAGCACCAATGCCAATGCATCATCCCTAAAATCTTTGTTCAATCTAAGAGCGATGCGGGTTGCGGTAAGAACAATCACGCCAAGCGTTAAAATGCCAAGCAGAAAGATACGAATGAAGCGGGGTAGGGATTGAACCCAGTCGATTCCGAAAAGCCTGTAGGAACCGTAATCAACGAAAAGATCAAGCCACATCCAAGCCGATGCAAAGATGATGATGCCAAGCAAGGCTTCGATGATGACATATTGGCGAATGCGACCGCGTAGAAACACAAGCGGGCCCGAAAGGGCAGGTTGCTGGTTCAGATGCGGCGATTGATCAGCCATTGAAACTTTAACTCCGTGTAAAAATCAAGCTATGCGCAACAGTTTGCGAGTTAGCCATTCAAACGAAAGCAACCCCACCACTGCAAGAAGTAACCAAGGCAGGATGACTGGTTTGTTATCTTTGCCAACCCACATGGTGATGCCATTATCCCATAGATCGCGAACCGGGCCACGATTGCGTTGTTCCTTGATATCGGTTTTCATGCAAAGTGGAATAAGGCTTGCTGAACGAAGATCGAAGAACAATCTTGGAGGTTCTTCCGCACCCTTCGATGGTTCCGATCCTGCATTTGCAACAGGAGATTGCAGGCGTTGCTTAAGGGTATCGCGGTCTGCATCAGAAAGCCTGGGCAGTACCATCTCTGCGGGGCTTGCAAGTTTATAGAGGCTTGCGAAATCTGGGCGGGTGTTTTCTTTTTCGGGGTCGGGTTGTTCCACAACAATGTAGTTGCCTGAAAGTTTATCGCCTGTTTCGGGTACATCAAAAACAACTTCATACCTGCCCGCGCTACGCAGCATAAACCGAGCTCTGAAAACGCCTTCACTACCTGGCCTAGGGGTCATTAAAATTTCTTTAGGGATTTCAGACTGAGCAACACCTGCGGGCGGATTAATTAAAACTCTTGGGGGCCTACCCGCTGAACCCAAAGGCTTGCCACCTTTATCATCAATGCGAGCTTCAAATTCGATGAAGCGGTTAGCAAGATAGGGCCCACCAAGGTAGGGCGAAATCCTGCGATTCTCTTTGCCTGTTGCTGCAGCGCTTGCATAGCGGGCTAGTTTCATCCAGAAGCGTTCGAAGTATTGTTCGCGGTATTGCCTGATGCGCCAAACTTCACCCGAACCAATCCATACTACTCTTTTACCACTTGCAGGATCGCTGATTACAATAAAAGGTTGCTCCTTGCCATCCTTGCCTTTTACAAGAGGGTCATCAAAGCGAGCCACAACAATCGAGCCCGTCTTTGCTTGCTCGATTGGGTAGAAGTTATAGAAGCCGCGTTTAGGTTGGCCATCTTTAGCATCAACATTAAAGAACTGCTCCCAATCTTTCAGGAAGGGGAGTTGATCATCTTCATCAAGGCGCAGGAATTCCATTTCAGGAGTCGCACCATCAAAGCGCAATGGCTTTGGTGAATCGGGCTTTCGATCCATTTCCTCGATGCGGATGTCTTTTAAAACAACGGGATACAGATCAAGAATGGGTTTAAGCTTTTCTTTTTCAGCACCAGGGCGTGCCAGCTCTAAAGTATGCAGCGGGCCTGCAATCACAATCAAACCGCCCCCTTTATCTACCCATGTGCGCAACAGATTCATGGAAAGATCATTGACTTGTTTCCAATCAGGATCGAAAGCAACGATGACATCATAAGAGGCGAGGTCGTAAATTTTTTCGTTAGGGTCAACCGTGGCGGAATCAAAGAGATCAGGAAATCGGGTGAGAAGCTTTTCAGGTGGGATATCTTGAACCACGCCTGGGCGTCTTTCAGTTTTCCCAGGGGGGTTCTGCAATAAGATTGCAAGTTCAGCGCGCTTTCTTTCAGTCTCTCTAACAAAAAGAGTACGCACAAATTGATAATCCCGCATGGGGCCGCTAGCCACCAAAAGAACTCGCAATGGTTTATCCATCACGCGCATTTCCACAGGCCCACGTTTGTGTTCCTTATCCAACGCAATTTCTGATTTATCACGGGGAACTCTTGCTACAAATCTAATTTCGCTATCGGGAGTTTCTGCAAGAACCCACTTCTTACCTGCAAGATCCGCTTCGCGACCTGCAGCCTTTGCGAGGGCTTGTGCATCCACCTGAAACTCAACTTCGGCCCTCGGGGGGTTGCCCTTGTCGTAAGTTCCCACAGGCGCAACAAGGGTGATTTTATTCCCAAGGTTTATTCTTAGCTTGTCTTTTGATCCCTTAGAACCAGCTTCTTCAATCGCAACATCCAGAAACTCTTCCTTACCTGACTGATTTTTTCTTACATTGGTAATATCAAGGAATGCTTGGAACTCTTTCTCTGCAAGGCCTTCGCCCACAATTTCAACTGCGACACGAAATCGATCATCAGGCTGCACACGGCCTGGAACACGCAAGTCTACAATTTCGGTTTTAACTTTAGGGCGGTCTTCGCCAACTGCGACAACAAAAATCGGGATGCGGGCAGCAGTCGCCCTTTCTTCGAGATCCTTCAGCGCCTGCAAAGTTCCTTCGGTGCTGCGACCATCAGAAAATACCACGATTCCCTGCGTCATCTGGTTCATTTCGCGCTGTAGAATACCAACCACGCTATCAACCACATTAGTTGCGTTGAAGTCACCCGCTTCGACTTTATTACGGCCTGCGGTGATCATGGTTTGCAGTCTGTTTAGTTCAGATTCTGCTGCGCCTTCTTTTGCAGGAATTAACTTGCCTGGTTGCAGCCAAGACTGCCAAGCTTCAGCCCCAAGCATTTCTGTTTTGAATGTGAGATTATCTTTCAAAGCTTCCTTGAGTTTCTCGCGCTCTTCCTTGGTAAGGCATGCGCCCTCTTGGAACTGCAGGAAGTTTTCATCCAGAGATCGACCAAAACGGTAAGCGAACACGGGGTTGGTTTTTTCGAGTGCACCTAAGAAGTCGATGGTGGAATCGCCTAGGAACTTGATCACTTTTTCTTGACGGGTTGGCAACTTGTTCAAAGGAACTGTTTCAGAGGGAATATCATCGATGGTGGTGGTCATACTGCTTGAGGCATCGAATGCAATTACGACCTTCGATCTTGAGGTGCTTTGCTCCCAAGTTTGTTCTGCAGGAAGAAGGAACGCAAAGGCGAGTAAGCCATATACCGTGGCCCGCGACAAACCAAGAACCATAGCCCAGATAATACCAATAGAACGACTATCACGAAGGTACATCCAGCCGACGAAAACAAAGGCGAGCAAAAGAACAAAGGTAAGAACTACCAGCCAAACCGAAGGAGGAAGTTCTTTAGAAAAGATGCGCAGGGGATCTGCCAGCCTTCTGAAGACAAACTCGGTCACCTGGATTGGAAGGTTTTCGTTCATACGCCCAAACTTCGTGCTAGGGTCAAGGGGGCTTTTTCGCTACCTCGCAGGTGATAACTCAAATGAACCGCAAGTGCCTGCTCAGCAATCAAAATGATAAGAAATAAAAGATAAAGCCAAGGCGATTCGGAAGCATCGGGCGATCTGTTTTTAAGTGAGTCGTAATTATCGCCTGGCGACCATAAAGCTATTTTCCCTGCGCGTGGATCCGAGGCAAAGCGATTGGCTTCAAGCTTTTCACGAGAAGTTCTGCGCAAATCTCCCTCTGCTTGCGCATCAACATTAAACGCATATGCTTCTACTTCGGTTGCAGGAGTATCCTTGCCATCGGGTGGCGCATTGGGGAAGAATTCAAAAAACCATGATCCTGGTTTTGCAGTCTGATTGAAGGTGAAGTCCAGCAACCCTTCTCGTTGCACCAAAGGTTGTTCCGCAATCCGAACAGGATTGGCTGCAGCAGAAGCGCCCGGAGTTGAACTAACTTCCATCAATTGATAAGAGCCTGAAACTCTGGGTTGGTAGCGGGTGGAATCGAGTGAAAGTTTAAGTTCATCGCCAACGATTTTATTACGATCACTACCTTCACTCGAAAGAAATCGCTGTAAATCCATCACAAAAACTGGATAGCTCCAAGAGACAGGGCTGCCTGCGCCCCATTCATTCCAACCATCGGTTGCACCGGGTACGGTTGGCCTGGTGCCCGCAGGAGTTAGTATCGCAGCAACTTTTCCCTTACCTAGTTTTCTTGCAATTGCAAGCGGATCACCAAAGAGAATGTTCTTGCGAAATTCTTCGTACTCGCGTGCCAAAGGCCTAAGCGAAGGTTGAGCCCAGAATTCCTTCATGCCCGGAATGTTTTGCGCAGCATCGCCCGGATCATTCAGCAATGCTTCCAATGCCTGACCGACGCGGTATTGCGAATCTGCAGCAAGACTTTCTTTGATTGCTCGTTCGTGCTTGCGTAATAACTTCTGAAACTTTTCCTGTGCGGGATCATCGTAAGGAATACGGCCAAGGAGCCCACGGGCCCGTTCTTTATAAGAATCACGCTGACCATCATCATTCCATTTCCGGTTGGAAAGCAGGATGATTTCTTCGGTCGCATTGCCCGAGGGGTCGTATGTGAATCTAGGCCTAGCCTGAAAATACCGATCGATAAGAAGAAAGCGCATCGCACTCTGATTACGCGATAATCCAAATATCACCGGGTGATCAGGCGAAGGGAACATGATCTTTGGTTGTTCATCCCGCTGTTTCATTTCCGAACGAATTGCTTCGGGTAGCGCATCCGTTGGTTTGTCTGCAAGCAATAATGGGAACAACCCTTTTTCTTTTTCAAATAGATTGTTGAAGAATACAGGTTTGCTGCGATCGCCCAGAAACCAAACAAGACCGCCACCTCTTTCAACAAAGGTGCGAAGCTTGCTGATCACTTTTTCCGATTTGATTTCAGGGATGTTAAGAAGGTAGATGGAAGGATAGATTTCGAGATCTGCTTTTTCGAGATCTTCGAGAGTGCGGTGTTCGACCTCGTAGGCCCTTGCTGCAGCGAGTGCGAATTCGACATGGAAGGAATCGCCCCCAGGCAGACGGCCATCCGCACCAGCGCCATCAACAACAAGAACAGGAACACGAGAGCGAACTTCCAGCACTAACTCTCGGGCGTTATCAGAGAGGACGCCTGTTTTTTCATCTTCGGTTATTTCAGCACGGATGCGAACAAACTCGCGATCCATGCGCAGCTTACGATCGCGCTCATCCGATTTATCTGAAGATTTCAAGGCAGCGCCTGCAGGTTTGTTCTTGCGTGTAAGAATAAGTGAAAAGCGCTTTTCAGTGCGCTGGCCCGAAGGTAAGCTGTCTACCGGTTGCGAGGCACCAAAATCTTCCTGCCCATCAATCTTCACATGAAGAAAAGTTTTCTTATCTGCAGCACCAAAGTTTTGAATACCAACCGAAAATTCAACCGCAACCCCCTCTGCTGCAAGCCTTGACTCCGCCCGAAAATCTACCACCGACAGATTATCATGATGAATCGTTAGTTGCCTGTTTTCGCCCCGGTAAGGATGCGCAACATCCACCAAGCTTAAGTTAACCCCAGCTTCTAGAAGCCTATCAACGCCTTGACGAAGTTTTTCTTTATCGGGCCCTACAGACCAATCCACTTCGCGAAAGTCGCCTGCAAGATGCAGGGTTTTCGTGCCCATCTGAATGCCGCCAAAATATTCGCCCGCAGTCTCCATCCCCTTAAGCGCATCACGATGCAAAAAGCCGGGCTTCAACGCATCAAGCTTTAAGGAAAGTTCTTCAATCGCCTGCTCATTAATGCTGCCTTCAAACACAACAGCGGCAGGATCGGAAAGTAAAACGATGCGCATCTGCTGCACGCCGTTGGCCTGCGAAAGCTTGCGTGCTATTTTCTTCGTCTCTTCCACTGCAACCTTGAAAGAAGTGGTTTCGCCATTGGGTTCGGCCCAGCGATCGGTCATGCTCAGAGAATCATCCAACAATAAATAGTGGAAACCAGAAGAGCCCGCACCACGCCCCAGCGTCTCACCCACAAAGCGTGCGACCAAAAAACCAGTCAGCAATACCAGAAAGATTCGCAATAACAAAAGCAGCAATTGTTCGAGGATGAGTTTGCGCTTGTTGCGCTTCATGGCTTCAAGCAGGAACTCCATGGCGGCCCATTCAACCCGCTTATAGCGAATGCGGTTGATCAAATGAATGATGATAGGGGCACTGATTAACAGCCCGCCCAGTATCATCGACCATGGATTAAGAAAAAGTTCCATCTACCCTCTATTCCAAAAGTTTCACGCGGATTACTTCTTAGCGTACCGCGCCACCATTACCGCGCGCATTTCGATCATCCAACCGCATGTTCAAAAATTTACTCAGCACCGCATCAAGGTAATCGCCCGTGGTCACCATTTGATAATCGATACCAAGCTTGGTGCAGCCCCTGCGCACATCGACCAAGTATTTATCAAGCGCCTCCATATATCCATCACGAAGAGACCTAGGGTCGCAAAGTAAATCGGGTTGTTCTTCCATGCCTTCAAATTTGGTGCTGCCTGTGAAGGGGAAGTTGATCTCATCGGTATCTAGCACATGAAAAGCAAGGATATCGTGCCTGCGATGCCTGAGCATTTCAAGGCCTTTGAACAGTTCGGGCCTATCGACCAGGAAGTCAGAGAAAACAACGATCAAGCCGCGTTGGCCCACCGATTCTGCGACTCTGCGCATCACTTGCGAAAAATCTGTTTTCTTTGCGGGCTTGCTTTGGTGCAAACCCATCACGAACGCATCAAGGTGCGACATTTGCGATCTTGCTGGAAGAATCGTTCGCACTTGCGAATCAAAGGTGACAAGGCCCACCGCATCATGCTGCCTTAATAAAAGATAACTCAGGCACGCAGCAGCGGTGCAGGCATAATCGTATTTGTTCATCGCGCCTGCGCCATATCGCATCGATTCGCTTACATCTACAATCATGGTTGCACGAAGATTGGTTTCTTCTTCGTATTGCTTGATTACATAGCGATCGGTACGCGACCAGACTTTCCAATCGAGATGGCGGATATCATCGCCATGGGTGTATTCGCGATGCTGTAGAAATTCGATGCTATGGCCGAAGACTGGGCTTTTGTGCAAGCCAGCGATAAAGCCTTCCACCACTTGGCGGGCACGAATTTCGAGCCTACCAATGCGACCTATGGTCGCAGGGTGTAAGAATCTACGGGCATCGTCCTGTGGTGATTGTGGCACGGGTATTTAAATCTCTTGAGGTTGATCAGGAAGCAAAGATTTTCTGGAATCTTTCATCTTTCTTCAGGTCACCCTCATGGCTTGGGGTTTCTTGCACAATCTTTTCGATCACCTTATCGGGGGTTACCCCTTCGCTCGCAGCGGTGAAGTTGGTGAGAATGCGATGCCTTAAAACAGGCAATGCAAGTGCTTGGATATCTTCCACAGCAACATGAACTCTGCCATGCAGAAGTGCACGAGCCTTAGAGCCAAGAATAAGATTTTGCACCGCACGAGGGCCAGCGCCCCACGAAAGCCATTCTCCAATAAACTTGGGCACGCCCGGTTCGCCTATGCGGGTTTGCCTGACAAGCGCCAGCGTGTAACGAATCGCATGATCGCTAACAGGAACTCTGCGCACCAAATTTTGCAAATCCATGATCTGCTGCCCGCCCAATACAGGCTTCACATCATCAACAAAGGTTGAAGTAGTCTTCGAAGCAATTTCAAATTCTTCATTAAAGCTTGGGTACTTCACGAATACTTTAAACATAAAGCGATCTTGCTGCGCTTCGGGCAAAGGATAAGTACCTTCCTGCTCGATTGGGTTTTGCGTTGCCAATACGAAGAAGGGGCTTTCCAGTTTATGCCTGGTACGGCCTACGGTGACTTGCCTTTCCTGCATAGCTTCAAGAAGGGCGGCTTGGGTTTTCGGAGGAGTACGGTTAATTTCATCAGCAAGTACCACATTGGCAAACAATGGGCCTTGAAGAAATTTGAACTCGCGACCACCTGTATCTCTGTTTTCTTGGATGACTTCGGTGCCTGTAATATCCGAAGGCATAAGATCTGGGGTGAACTGGATTCTGCTGAATGAAAGCGAAAGGGTGCGTGCAAGGGTGCTGATCATCAGGGTTTTCGCAAGCCCTGGTACCCCTTCAAGCATGCAATGCCCTTTGCTAAAAAGGGCAATAAGCAATTCTTCAATAACTTGATTCTGCCCAACAATTACCTTAGAAAGCTGGGCTTTAATGTCATCGAATGCTGATCGCAGCTTCTTTGATTCTTCGATATCATTTTGATCAAGTGGCTTTTGCTGAGCAAGTTCTTCACGATTAAGTTGTCTAGTTACCAATGTCGGCTGGATTGAATCACTCATTCTTAAGAATCCTGAAAGAAAAGAAAAAGGTAGGATACCATTATCGCTGATAAATGGGCAGCACTCCACCATCAAGTTGCATGATGGTTAAATGCACCGCAGTAATAAACACCGGGCCAACATGGCCACCAGTCCAGGAGCCATCCGCCCCCTGCGTTCGAACTAGATTATCAAAAGTTGCCTTGCGATACTTCTTCCAAGTTAACTTATCGTTATCTTTTGTATCGCCAAAGAGTTTGTTCCAACCATCATCTCCAAGGCTGTAAAGCGCCTGAGAATAATAATAATGGGTGTATTCATCATGCCCTTGTCGTTGGTTGCCAAGCGCGCCAATATTATTAAGGCAGAACTTGAACCATTTTTTAATTAAAGGAGAGTTGTAATCACCCGAGCTGAAACCGCAGGAAATAGCTGCAGCAGTAAGAGCAGGCCGCCCTTCCCCACCACCACCGCCACCCAAGCTATAGATAACCCCGCCTTGTGCGTTGGTAGATTCTTCGAGGTAAGCTACAGCTTCTTTGATTGCATCTTGGGGAACAGCAATGCCAGCATTGCGGGCAGCACGAAGCGCCTGAACTTGGGTGATGGTAACCGAGCCTTCATCAAAATTATTACCTTCCTTGGCGGAGACATAGCCCCAGCCGCCTAAGGGGGTTTTGTTATCTTTCATGGAAACCCTGCGGGTCTGGGCATCGCGTGAGAATTTACCAGCACGAACTAAAATTTCTTCAAGCTTGCGCCTGCGGTCGCCTTCTTCTTCTTCACCATAAACCGAAGCTAGAAACAACATTCCAAATCCATGGCCATACATATAACGGCCAGCTTCACCGGGAATATTGGGATTACCAATCATGCCATTAGCCTGACAACGGGCCATAAGGAAATCGACAGCTCTGCGAATGTTATCGCGATACTGGCCTTCGCGAATGGTACTGCCTTCCATGAGCATGGTCATGCCGCCAAGGGCTGTCATGGTAATGGGGTATTGCCCACCGGTGGCTTCCCAGTGGCCATCTTTATGCTGATTGCGAGACATCCAAGTCAGGCCTTTTTTGATGGCGTCTTGGTACTCTTTGGGGATTTCATCGCCTTGCAAAGAGGGCAGAGTGATGCCCACAAGAAGCAATGCGACAGCCATGGTTTTAAAGTTCATGTTCTTACCCCGGGTATTACTTTTAATGCTGGAATAAATGAAGGCCCCCTGCAATAAAGAAACACCATTTAGTTGTAGACGATCCAGATTACCCTATCTAACACAAAATCAAGAATTCTTTTTACCCGCATCTTCAACGGAAATACCAGCAGCATCACTCCCAAAGCGGAAGATGATCTTTAACTGGTAGTTCACAAATTCAATTTTCCCGTTTTTAAGGTCGAGGTTGATGTTGTGAAACTGGATGCCATTGGGAATGTTTTCATTATCGTAGATAAGTTTCCCGGTGCGTTTATCAATACTTTTGGCTGCAACAATTTGCATGACATTACGAATAGGCCCGTTGGCAACCATTTTGTGCATGCGTGATGTAAACAATACCATGGGGAGATCTTGGAAAGATTCAAGCACGACCATCTGGTGCGAAACAGGGTTATGCCATCGCATTTTTCCGGTATCTCGTTCGAATGCATAAAACTCACCGTTGACCGGTTGGGCTCTCATGCCACTGCCCGGCATCAGGTTGGTTTGAATCCCACCCCAAGGCATGATGTTGGCATTCACAGGATTATTAAACCCTACATAAAAGTTAGATTTATCGGCCAAGAGTAATGCAGCACCACCCTTGACAATAAATTTAGGATCAAGCTTGGTGGAAAGAACTTGGGTTCCTTCAGGGATGCGCCAGACCCGCACTTTGCCATCGGGTTCGACCACGCCCGTAAAGCCAGGATGTTCATCCGACTTTAATACCATCGCCCCAGTAGGGAAAGATTCTTTCCAAGTATCCTTGCCACTGATGATGTCGTAAATTCGCAAATTGGAAGGGCCATCTGCAACGGTTTCGTTAAGCAAAAGCTTGCCCCCGATAATGCGTTCGCGCTTGGTAAAGAGCTGAGAAAAATCAGGAACTTTAACCGAAACCCCATCGTATGCCCTGATAGCCCTGGTTGCTGCAGGAGTGTTTTCTGGTGTCATGTCCACCACAAAAATATGCTTCCCATCACCAAAAAGAATCGAGCGCGAATTAACATCCGATCTAGTCCAAAGAGTTTTCCCAGTGAGCGGATCAACCGCAACCAAGCCATCCCGGGTTTGCAATGCCGCTACCCCTGCAGTCATCGGGTTCGATAGCCCTATTCGCTGCGCCCAACCATCGGGATAAAGTATTCGAATCGAACCATCTGGATCTACATTAAGCTGGTTGTAACCCGGAGGCGAAGTAGCAGGCTGCCCTGGTAAAAAGCCCATCGGGTTATAAAGATTCTTTTCCCACAAGATCTTCTTGCCCACGGGATCAATCGCAAAAACCAAATGCCCCAAAGGCAACAAAACCAAATGCCCCTGCGCCTGCAGCGGGAATCGCACCAAGTGTGGCTGGCCGTTGCCATACACCAGGTTTTGAAACAAGGTGCGGGTGATGTTCATCGACCATTCTTCTTTACCCGTGAGGGTATCGTTGATTTTAAGGGCATGATAATCAAATCGTAAAGCAAGCCTGTTGCGCTGGAAGTAAGGCAAAGGAGATTCGGGTTCTTCAAACCGGTAGCTTTGAGTCTGCTGGTGGAAGTTGCCTC
>CAJCCR010000219.1 GCA_903960945.1 uncultured Planctomycetaceae bacterium | reverse complement strand
TGCGCTTTTGCATCTTCTATTCGAATCACCAAGAGGTTTGCATCATTCTTATTGATAAAATCTGGTTTGATCAAACAACTACAAGCGCCTTCAGCATTCGTGTTTACTACAAGCTCATTACCATTCATCCATGCCTTTGCAACAGATGCGGAATTTTTCAAATGAAGGTGGACACCTTTTTCTGGTATCCATTCCGAAGGAATACGAATACAGGATCGGTACCATTGAACCTTGCCCTTTTGCAATAAAGCTTGAACTTCTGAAGAAGGTGGAAGGCTGATGGTATTCCAATGCTTGCGCAATGAATCAGCATCAACTTTTTTAAGATCAGTCAGGGTTTGAACATCTTTAAATTTACGGGAATCATTTTTGAATTCGAAAGGTTTGCCACCAATTATTTGATCGCTGGTGATGGTCGGGCAGACAAATCGTTCGACATGGGAAATCACAAGATCATGGCCTGTAAAATGATCAACAAAAGGCCATTGCTTCGGGTTGTACATGCTGTCTGTCATATCCCGCATGAGCACAACATTCTTTTTGTTGCGAACCAACTGCCTTAAACCAAAAGGCCTTCCCAAAACACACATATTCGTATGAACACCAAGTAGAACAACATTCTTGATGCCTTTTTGTTCAAGGATATTCCAAACTTCATTGCCCTTATCGCTGATGAAATCTTGTTTGGTATCTATTTCGATGAGAGATGATTGCGCCTTCCAAGGCATGCCGGGATTACGGCCAAGGCCTTTCAACTTTAATGCCCAAGCCTTGTGTTCTGCTGGATCATCATCTTCGCCACCATCGGATTGATCGATTGGATAAAAGGCTTTTTCTTCTGCAGGGATTCGCGAACACCAAGATTCAATACTTAGAGGAAGGTTCACCGCTTTGGGGGAATTAGTTGCACGCAATCTTGCGGGGTTATCTTTATAAGCGTCCATGCAATCGCTTGGAGAGTGAATGATCAATGAACCCTGGCTTCGAGCTGTTTGTAGCACCTTATTAAGCGTTGGTGCAAATTCTTCCAACCTGCGGACTGCATTGATGCTGTGATGGTAATCCCAAACATCACAAACGATGAAAGCGGTTTCATTTACTTTCCATGATTGCTTTTCAATGGTGAGTTGAAGCGTTTGATTTTTATCGGTTTGCTGTCTTAGGGAGAGCGAGAAATCTGCAGCTTGCAAGCTTCCTGCAAGGGTGAGTGAAAGCATAAGAACCGTTGGGAGATATTCGTGATTTAGCATTGCACTATTCCTGATTGGCCAAGTAAGGAGATAGCATCAGTTTAATTGATCCTATTGCAGGGGCAATCAAGAAGCGGCTTCTTTTTGAATCGTTTCTAATATTAGCATCACCTTCAACCCAAGGCCCAGGAGCTACGCTTGTTGTAAAATTAAAATAAGCTGGTATGCTTTAACAATGGATCCACTTAAGATTTTAAAGGTAAGCTAATGATACTCACCGCAGTTATTGTTCCAGCACCCGAAGGTGGTTTTACTGCTTCGAACCCCGAAACCGGGACAACCACCCAAGGCGAATCCATGGAAGAGGCGTTGGCAAATTTAAGAGAAGCTACTTTGCTTTATCTTGAAGAATTTCCAATCCCTTTTAACAGTCAAGCAATCATCACCACTTTTGATATCCCCGTGAATGCCTAAATTACCGTTGGTTTCTGGGACAGAAGTAATTCGGACACTGGAACGTCTTGGTTTTATTGTCCTTCGCCAAAAAGGTAGCCATATTATTTTAAGGCGGGGGCCAACGGGATGCGTCGTTCCAAATCATCGTGAAATCAAGACGGGAACACTTAGCGGAATCTTGAAACAAGCTAGCGTTAGTGCCGAAGAATTTATTGAAACACTTCGTAAATAATAAACACCTTAAAACAATAAAGAAGCGGCTTCTTTTGCATTAATCAGCATTAGTGTTGAACCAGCGTTTTCCCAAAAGCCTGGCTTCCATGGTCGCAGGTGTATCTGGATAAGCTTTTTCAATCTGCCTAAGAGCTTCGCCTAGCTGCGTCAATAATGCAGAATTTGCAGTTTTAAAAGAACCAGTCTCTGGATTAATCGATCCCGGCTTTCCATTCAAAACAGAATCTAATTTTTTAATTGTTTCAAGTTTGATCCGAGCCTGTTTTTCTATTATCACTTTTTTACTCTTATCCACCTTAGGCAATATAGCCCTGGCTTTATTAGCGATCGCAGTGTTTTTATAGTTAAGAATGATTCTTTCAAGCTGCAAAAAAGACTGCAGAGGATCAGTTTCAACAAGGTTGTTTGCATCTTCCAGAGTAGCAGTTGCACCTTCGCAAAGAATATCAACCATAAGCTTGGCTTCTTCAGCAACTTCTTTTGAAGGATTGGATACCAAGGCCAAGGCTTTTGCAAGCACCTGACTAGGTGGCGTTCCCATACCTAGGGAATCCACCAAAGGTTGTATTAGTTTGGTGTAAGAATCTTTGCCAAGTTTTTCCCCTAGTTTATCTATTAAGGCCTGACCAACAAGATAGCGAAGTGCTTTTTCAATGGAGGTGGCATCGCCACGGTAAACAGCATTGCCTTCATGATCAAACAGAATTGCATGAGGAGGGATAAAAGGTTCCGACACCTTGAAGTTAAAGGCTGCCTTGGCAAATAAAGGAAGAGTAAGG
Source organism: uncultured Planctomycetaceae bacterium (assembly GCA_903960945.1). Taxonomy (GTDB): domain Bacteria; phylum Planctomycetota; class Planctomycetia; order Gemmatales; family Gemmataceae; genus UBA969. Next base: position 4,481 of record CAJCCR010000219.1, on the reverse strand, counting down.
CTAGAAGTGTTCCAATCCTTTAAAAGATTTGGCTCTGTTGAAGAGTTGGTACCCGAAACAAAAGTAACTAGTCCAAAGTCTGCAAGTTCTCTGTGCCAGGTTTGAACTTTTAGGAGTTGGGCCAACTCATCATCCTTACCGGCCCTGTGAAGAATTGCAGCAACGACTTTGCCTTTTAAAGAACTCTGGGTTAAGTTCACCCCGCCAATTTGATTACCCAAGCGAATCCCTTCAGTTGTTATTTCTAAATTAAAAGTTGAAGAAGAGGGGATGGGAGAAGTAACACTTTTGCTTTTTGCAATTATTGGCTTTGTTGCTTTTCCCCAAAGATTTTCCATGAGGGCAAACCCCGCCTTATCGTGCTTCTTTAAATCATCCCTCGTATGGGGAAAATAATCGATTCGATTTAAATAGGCGCAGCTCATCTCAGCAAAATATTCATGTTCATTGGTTGCAGCATAGGAAGTTCGATCGTAAAGGTTTCTTTCCATCGCCAACTTGTAGGTTTGCTTCACCGTAGGGTTTTCATAACCAATAAGTTGAAAGTGAACTGCATGAGCCATCTCATGAAGCAAAACACAACGCTTGGTATCAAACTCGGGTTGATGCTCTTTGGTTAACGATTTCATGCGCAGAACAACTACAGAATTAGCTTTAAGGGGTTGGGTACCTTCTCGGAGTAACTGCCTTTGGGTACCGCCATAATACACAGCAAGGGCGTTTCCCTGTCTACCATTGCTCATGGCGAGTTGTTCATCCCATTCGACCCAAATAAGGATATTTCTAAGAAGTGCAAGAGGCTTGGGGGAAAGAACTGCAGAGATCATTTTAAGTTCCATGTCAAGAACTTCGAGCGGTTTGACTTTGAACATTTCAGAATTTTTAGGGTCAAGAACCTTGTCATGTACAAGAAGAGTAAAGCCATCAATCATCATGGTTTTATAACCAGGAATGGAATCTGGTTTGATCACAGCCTTTTTAGTTGCAGTCGTCTGCCCACTAAGGTCAAACGAAAAGAGCACGAGCAAAATAATAACTAAAGATAATAATTTTCGCATGAGGCACCTTGGGCTAAATTAAAACTAACTCAACCTATCGTAGACTAAAAAGATTTAAGAGTGAAGGAGTTATTATCCATCATTAAGTCGGGGTGAAATGAAAAAGGATGCCCATGAGTAACATGAGCATCCTAGAATTGGTTGAGCTTTAAAGCAAAGGTTTATTTCTTTGCGGGGGCTACAGGCTCTCGGCTATAACCTTCCCACATTGGATCATTGCTGACCTTCCAGACTTTGCCATTATGCATGAATAGTTTCTGGGTTTCTTCCTTATTGAAAGGTCGGGCCCCGATCCTACCAAACACAGAAAGCTGATTACCACTCTCATCAACAGCCCTATCGCGATCCATGCCCTTGCTGACGCAAAGAGCGTGCCCGCCAATAGGTAGCTTGAAGGTTGCGATCAATTCTGGAGTAGGTTTCGGACTGAACCCACCACTGCCGGGTGAATCAGGCGTGGTAAGTTGCAAGATGCGCATACCGTTTTTACCATCAGCGACATAAGCAAATTCGCTGGTGTAAGTGATGCCAAGTTTAACATCATGCGCGTCATTGATTTCGCCATTTGCATTAAAGACTTGGTCCACCTTGGGTTTCTCAGGGTTCTGAATATCAAGGATAACCAAGCCAAGTTTGCCTGCAGCGAGGTAGGCATAAGTTCGGGCAAGGTAAATGCTATGCACATCAGGAATGTTAATTTGACTGATGGGTTTAGGCTTGGCAAGGTCTGTAACATCCAGAACTTTTACACCTTCTTCATCAGCGACAAAAGCATAACGGAACTGAACTGCAACAGCTTTGGGCTTCTTGAGCCATTTGTTATCAATCACGCTGGTGATGACCGGTTTGGTAGAATCTTCGCATGAAATAACAACCAGGCCTTTATCACAAGTGACATAAACATAATTACCAACGGTGATCACATGGCTTGCCCCTGCAAGAATGTTATCTGGGTTGAATGTCCATGCGCGTTTTACAAAGTTGTTAAGCGGATCGCCATCAAGCAGAGTACCAGCGCCCACTGCGACCAAGCCTTCATATCTATCGGTAAAGAAGATAAGGCCATAGATGCCTGCAACGCGGGGCTCATCGTTTTCAGGGAAGTGCTTGCGTGTAGGATCTGGTGCGATGGTTGCAGGTGCAGCAACACAAGTTGCGTACTTACTGCGAATGTAAAACTTCTGACCCAGCGGGGAAACAGGAGCGGTGGACATGCGCTCGGAGAAACCCTTGTGGTCGATGAAAGCAATATCGAAGATACGGAAACCAGCTTCGCCACATGCAGCATAAAGATATTCGCCACGATGTTGAACGCTTTGGATCTCTGACTTCATGAATGGATGAAGCAGAGGATCACTAATATCGCGGCCTACATGTTCGTGGGCTCGTTTAAGCATGCTCTTATTCTTGCCCACATGTTCTTTAAAGAAATCTGGGTAGGCAAGCCTATGTAGATAACTGCCTATCACCGCCTGTGGTTCATCGCGTTCTGTGGAAACAATGCTCCATAAGCCGTGCGAGCCTGCACCAACCCATGCATAACGCCCGATGAAATTCAGGTAATTAGTACCCTGCATCGAAAGTTGGGTGATCAACGCATTGTTATTATCATCCTTGGAAAGATGACAATCTGCGCATTGCTTGGTGGCTTTACCGCTAAAGGTGTGTGGCACATTAGTACTGAAAGCTATACCACTCAGACCCTCAGCAGAATGGGTCTGCTGCTGTTGATAAATAACTTCACGATTCTGATTGTAGCTGGTCACATGGATGGCACAAGAAGATCGGGAAGGGTTAACCTTGTTGTTGGTAACAGAACCATCGCGTGCCAACATGAAAACATCATCGCGAAGCGTCTGCCAATTGTAGGAACTATAATTTCTTGTGACATCGCCCTCGGCATGAAGCTGAGGCATCTTGCTGTTTGCCTTCTGAGGGATATGGCAGCCATAGCAACTTGGGTTCCAAGAAGAATGGCATGAAATACAAGACATATTTTTATTGGAGTGTGCACAACCCGAATCGTCATGGGCATCCACACCCTTCACATTACCCCAAACGATTTTATCACCTTCGTAACGAACCGTTTTTGCGATAGCGGACTTGGCGTTGAAGTGTTCGCTTTGTGGGTTGATGGTATCTTTGGTCTGAACAATTTCCCAGATGAGATCTTTTTCAACCATACTGCGCTGATAAAGCTTTTCGCCTCTTCGTTCAAACCTTGGTTTGCCTGAAGGCGTTCGCAACGAGGTAAGATCTCTACCATAAAGTGGGTTTTTCGTATCTTCGGGCTTCACATCAGGGTTGGAAGTGTAAGAAGCGGGTCCCGAGGTTCGAAGCTTCGCAATATCGGTAGATGAGCCATGACAGTCAATGCAAGCGATTTCAATTGCGCCACGCACTTCCATCTGGAGCCTACCGTTGCCATGCATATCTTGAATGAAATGGCAATCAACGCAATGCATACCTTTTTCGACATGGATATCGACAAGGTGCATTGGGATGCCCGCTCGTTCATGAGCTTCAAAGTTTTTCACTTCAGCGGGGCTGATCGGTTTTTTAGCAGGGTCGGTCGGTTCCTTGAAACGGCTATGCAGTTCTTTGACGATGTCGACACCTTTTTTCATGTTGGCAGAAGAAAGATCTTTGACTGGGTCGCCATTGTAATCAAGAATGTTGCCTTTTTGATCTCTACGGAAAACAGCCCTAAAGACCCAGCCATGACTATGGAAGTCGCCAAACTGGCTATGTTTAGTTTCGGTGTTGAGGTCGGTCACATTGTTAAGGAAATCAGGATCTGACCAGTTGCCTCTTGCTGAGGCTTCCTCGGGGTTGGCCATTTGCGCACGAATGAACTCTTCGCTGCTGGGATACCGTTGTTTTTTTGGGTACATCAACTCTGCATCCGATTCCAAATCCCACCACATATAACCAATAAAACTATTCATAACCGTAGTACCAGGATGCACATGACAAGTCATGCACTGGCTGGTTGGTATGGAATTACCCTTGGCAAAACGATGTTGAATGGGGTGACCGGATTCATTCTTAGGAATGGTCGGGTCAGGTTTGATATCATCAAATTCTTTGTCGGTTGCTAGGCCCTTGTTCCCAAATTTGGCATATGGGCCAGAGTGTAGTGAGGAACGATCATTGGCATAAATCACATGGCAACCGGTACAGCCACTATTGCGGTAATCACCAGCTTGTTCGTTGGTGCCCGAGAAATTAAGTGTCGGATCAAAGAGGCGGGTTTTGGTAAGGCTCACGAAAACAGGGTCGGTACGATTTTCCGTACCCAGACCACGATTACTTAAACGGGAAAGAAATGGTCTACCTGTATCTTCAAAAATATTTGGAATCCCAACTTCAGTTCGGACTTTGCCACCTCGTTCGAAGATACGAAGAATATTTCCGGGCTGC
>CAJCCR010000218.1 GCA_903960945.1 uncultured Planctomycetaceae bacterium | reverse complement strand
ATCTTTCCCCATGTGCCCCACTTTACACAATACTCCTTGTTTTACAAACTCCTTTTATCGATAAATTAATGTTAGGGTCGCAAGAAAACCCTTTTATGAGTTGTATTTCTGTGCCCAATAATTAAATCGACTTCTTAGAGGTTGAGCTTCACTTGGGTGATAAATTCGAAGGCCAGAACAGTATTAGAAAATATTGCAGCCCTTGAGTTTTTCTAAACCTTGAAGAAGATCTTTCTGCGGTAGAGCCAGTAAGCCAGCGACCAATGGCAACAGACCAGCAAAAGTGCTAAAAGCACCGGGCCCCAATTGCCCAAGCCTGTTAAAGCGTGGCTGGTGAAAGGCATTAGCAGATTGCGAAATTGTCCGGTGAGAATACCCGCAGACATATACAGGAAGATCGAGTTCATCCCTGCAATCATGAAAGGTTTAGCCCAGGCTTTTTTCCCAAGGCCCTCCGTTAATGAGTGAAAGAATGCAAAAATCAGGCAGGTCCACCCTGCTGCAAACAAGCCAAAAGATGCCGTCCAGATTTTCTTCACCATGGGTATGGGAAAACTTAATCCCCATCCCAATGCCAGCCCTGCCAAGCCTACTAGTACCAAGGTTTTTATTTGAACTTTTACTTCCCACTGTTCACGAAACATTCTTCCGATCATGCAGCCAAAAATAATCGTTGCAGATGCTGAAAGTGCATTAAGGGTGGCATACCCCCCCGGGCTAGTTGGGAAAATTGTGGGGTAACCAAGTGAGGTAAAGAAATGGCTTAAATGTGAATCAAGAATGTAACCAATGTTTTTATCCCGCTCCCAGGGGTCGTAGCCAGCGCCGTTGTAATATCCAAAAACTAAATGCAATGCGGTATGAAGTAGCAAACAACCCACCGCCACGGATAATTGTTTTTTCCAACTTAGAGTGAGTGTGAAAAAAGCAATGATGTAACCCAGTGCGATTTGTTGAAGCACCCGGATGAATTGCACAATAGGTTCGGGCTTACTCATGGAATCGAGGAGCACACCCAGAAAGATAAGTAGGAACGCTCTTTTAAAAGCGTGTTGCAATTGCATCGCCCATGTTTCGCCCCGATCCATTCGCAGACCAAAAGCCACGGGCATGGATACGCCTACCAAAAACATGAACGAAGGTTGGATCAAATCCCAGAAGGTGCACCCGACCCATTCGCGATGGGTGGATTGATCTGCAAGCCATCCCCAGTTGGGATCTTTGAGAAGTTTGCCCATGCCCATGCCGCCCGAAATCATTGCAAGCATGGTGAAGCCACGATAGGCATCGATAGAAAAAACGCGGGAAGTCGAAACAGGGTGCATGGTTTTTACCTCAGGGTGAGGAAATTATTCTGCCATGCTTAGGTTGGATTTACCAAGGAAATATGAGCTATGCAGCATTGCGTTCAAAATTGGGGTCGTCATCTGCAGTTTGATAATGGTTATGTCTGGGGTGATATTTTTCGCTGGGGATTGGGATATCATCAACTTTTTCTTCCAGACTTTTGATGGCTTTGGTTTGATCTTTTGAGTAATCGAGATAAAGGCTGACAAGTCTTGCTAGTAAGACCGTAACAAGAAACTGGCCAAACACCGCTTCAAGCCAAACTATGGTTCGTGCAATGGGAGCAAGAGGTGTCACATCGCCAAAGCCTACGGTGGTTAGGGTGATAAAACTGAAGTAAAGAAGAACAGAGCTACGCACATGATGATTATAGGTGCCATCTTCATCATCAAGAAATTTCATATTTGCAACTGCAAAAGATCCTGGGGAGAATTCTTCGACCATGCCATAGACATAAGCCCAGATCGTGCCAACGATAAGATAAAGGCAGCAACCGCCAATGATTTTGTCGAAGCCGATGGCTTTGTCGAGCCATAGCTCGCGAAACAAATAAAATCCGAGGCTGAAAAAGAAAACCATGTGAGAAACCATCCTAGGTAGCATGACCCATTTGGGATGTGCTAACCCGGGTAGATTATCCGGAAGGATTAACAATGCGCAGCCAATCAAACAAAAAGGTAGCGAGAAGAAATAAATGAACTTAGTGGCTTCATCATTATTTCTAAGGCTATAAGGGACAGAGAACAGAAAAAACGAGAAGAACAAAGCAAGGATATCATTACCTGATGTGGAATGATCTAAAGAGGGGAAAATAATCGCAAGCAAAAGCAGGTTGAGTAAGACCCAAAAAAAGCGATCATTGACACAAGTTTTTTGAACCAAGCAATATAAACCATCAAGCCAAGAACTTTTATCTGAAGAAGATTCTTCAGCTAAAATATCGCTTGCTTCAGCCTGCGTATTATTATTTATATTTCTCATACATCAAAACCATAGACGCCTTAAGTTAACTCAGGTAAGGCGGATCTATAGCTATAGGTGAATGTTGAGTAAAGATTGATTTAGAGCTAATTAATCAAGGCAAATAAAATCAAACTCTCTGAAATACGGTCGCAGGTGGTTTGGGTGAGATAGTTAGTTTTGGGGTTTGGTTTTTTTCTTGAAAACCATTAAGGTATCATCGGTTCCCGGAATGGCTTCGAACTTGGTGGGCCGATCTTTTCCTTTGGGCGCCATGCAGATGGTGAGGATATCGCCTTCAAGTTTATAAATTCCTAGAAGTTTTTCTCCCTTCATGGTGCCCCCGTCTGGGCTGACATCAAGAGTTTTCGGATTTACTTCTGGATTGAGTTCAACGGTGGTGCCTGCAAATCTTTTCCCATCTCTTTTCCAAACCACATGCTTGCCATCGACCAGTCTTTCAATGGAATCAACTGTTTCTTTAGCGGTTTCTTTGCCATTGCGCATAAAAGAAGTAACTTGCCAAACGCCTTGATGGAGGGCTTCTTCTTCTTGGAGTTTAGTTTCTTTAGGGTCAACTGCAGAAGCAAAAGTAGCAAAGAACAAAGTAAAAAGAATAGAATATCGAGTAATCATGCAGTCTCCGATTAAGAATCAAGCAAACAAGCCTTAAAATTGATTCCCTATTATTTTAGGGTATCAATTGAAGAGCATAAGCACAAAGGTTACATTATTAACTTACTAAATTCCTACCCTTTGAAGTTCTAACTCGAGATCCCCAATGAATAGTATAGGCCTTGCTTTAGGGATGATGACTTTGATTTGTAACGCAGAAACGGATTGGGTGGAATTGATCCCTGAAGGTAAGCTGGACGCGTTTAAAAAAGCATCCCCTAAGTTTGTCTGGACGGATCAAGTAAGCCTTGATGGGGCCAAGCAAAACAAGCTGGTAGCGGGCAAAGATAAAGGCGCTATCCTTTTCAATAACAACGAAGGATTACCCGACCTAGTTACTAAGGACTCCTGGGGTGATCACGAAATACATTTAGAATTTCTAGTAGCCAAGGGTTCCAACTCTGGCCTTAAAATGCATGCGCTCTATGAGGTTCAGATTTTCGATAGCTTTGGGAAAACTAATTTAACCGGTTCGGATTGTGGTGGTGTTTACCCGAGGTGGGAATTAAAGCCCGCCTTCACCTACATTGATAAAGGTATTCCCCCCTCCAAGAATGCTTGCAAGCCTGCTGGCGAATGGCAAACTTTGGATATCACTTTCATAGCGCCCCGCTTTGATGAGGCAGGCAACAAGATTAAAAACGCTCGGCTGCCCAAGGTGCTTTTGAATGGCGAGTTGATTCACGACAATGTGGAGCTACTCACCCCCACAGGAAATAACTTCAAGTTAAAAGAAAAGACAAAAGCCCCGATCCTCATACAAGTAGATCACGGCCCGGTGGCATTCAAAAACATCAAAGTTCGAGAATTGCAAAAGTAACTTTTGAAGAATGGTTGTCATGATAGCTCCCGCATTCATTTTGACTTGGCTGATACTTGGTGCAGATCCTGCGCAGATTAATTTTTCGCGGGATATACTTCCGATTCTTTCTGACAATTGTTATTCATGCCATGGGCCCGATGAAAAAGCACGCAAAGCGAAATTAAGGCTGGATACTCAGGAAGGTGCGTTTGCTAAATCCAAAAACCCCGGTTCGCATATCATCAAACCAAAAGACATTGCAAAAAGTGAACTGTTCCAACGCTTGATAACCACCGATGAAAAAGAGTTGATGCCCCCGCCCTCCTCTGCGAGAAAGCTTGGAAAAAATCAGATCGAACTATTGAAGGCATGGATTGACCAAGGTGCAAACTGGGGGAAACACTGGGCGTTTGAAGCTCCCATCAGACCTAATGTTCCTATTTCAACCAGCAATGCTCGGACTTCTAATCCCATTGATTCTTTTATTCTTGAGAAGCTGAAGGCTGAAGGATTAAAGCAGGCGCCACGCGCCAACCGTGAGACTTTAGTTAGGCGATTGTACCTTGACCTGACCGGCTTGCCCCCAAATTTAGTACAAGCAGAGTCTTTTATTAATGACAACTCGCCTAACGCCTACGCAAAGCTGGTGGATGGTTTGCTTGCCAGTCCGCATTATGGCGAACGCATGGTCTGGGATTGGCTTGATGCCTCGCGTTATGCAGATAGCAATGGATATCAGGGCGATAATGAACGAACCATGTGGCCTTGGCGAGATTGGGCAGCTTCCGCATTCAATGATAATCTATCGTTCAAGGATTTCACCACTTGGCAACTTGCGGGCGATCTTCTTCCCAATCCAACTACTGAGCAACGCCTTGCCACTGGCTTTAATCGCAATCATATGATCAATGGCGAAGGCGGTAGGATCGCAGCAGAAAACCGTATCGATTATGTGATGGATATGTCGGAAACCATGGGGACAATCTGGCTAGGCCTGACCTTCAATTGCTGCAGATGCCATGATCATAAGTACGATGCTCTTTCGCAAAAGGATTACTATCAGCTTTTCTCATTCT
>CAJCCR010000217.1 GCA_903960945.1 uncultured Planctomycetaceae bacterium | reverse complement strand
TCTTTCAAGGCTGGGTTGCTTTGGGTTTTGTAAACCAAGCTTGCATCTGCAATGGTAAGTGCAGCGTTGCCTTGTAGGAAGGTAGCGCCCGATTCTTTCTCGGGGGAGTTTGCCCGGAATTTTTGTAATAGTTTGTATTTCTCTAAGCTTTTGACAAATCCGGTGGTGTTGATCAATGGTTTACCAGTTCGAAAATCATACTGAAACGAAAATACTGCGTTCTCTATTTCTGGAGTGATTTTTTCGGAGGGGCTGACGGGTTGTCTGGTGTAGCCAGCAGCAAAACTCAGAAAATCTTTCTCGAAATCTTCTTCAGAGGAAGATAAACCGGGCAGGCTTTTGCCTGAATTGAAATTAGCTTCAGAAAAATACTGTGCGATTTTATGATAATCCGACCAAGAGTTAGGTTGTTTCAAAGGGGTGTTGAATTTTGCTTTAAAACCATTTTGGTGGATAGGGTTGTTGAATAAATCATCTCGATAAAGGCAAACTCGTGCTTCTCCAGCAAGTGGGAGGGCAACTATTTTTCGTTGCCAAATCAAAAGTTTTTCACGATAGAGGGGTAATAAGTCTGACCAATTGATTTTGTCGCCTGGTTCTTGAATTGAATCTGCAAAGAATGCTAAAAGATTGGCTTGGGAGAATTCCCCAATTTCCTCAGGTTTGATAATCCAGATATCGGCTTTTATTTGGTCTGAATCGGGTGATTTTCCTGAACTCCGGGTAATAATTTTTAGATCTGCGCCAAGTCTGTTAGAAACTACAAAACCTTGGGCTTTTATCACCTCTTGGGCTACGCCTTCAGGGCATGCGATTACAAGCGTAGGCTTATTAGCGGGGATTTCTGCTTTTGTGGTGTTTTTTTTGCCTGCACAGCCTGAAGATGCGAGCAGGCACAGGAGCATTATTAAAACACTGGGTGAATTTCTTTGCATTGTTAAACTCTCTTTCCTTAAAATAGATAATCATTTTATGAGATGTTATGCAATGATGTAGCATGATTGTATTATGATGATCGAATTATGACATTTGGCTTAAGAGGTTTTTGTAATGAAAATCAGTCTGGTAGTTTTGACTGCGGGTAAAATGATGGGTAAAGAAATTCCCATAACTGCTGCAGAATTTCGAATTGGAAAAGATCCTTCATGCCAACTAAAGCCTGCTGCCGGTGTTTCGGATAAGCACTGCGCTTTCCTAGTAAAACAAGGGAAACTTTTTCTTATAGATTTGGGAAGTGCTGAAGGTACTTTTGTAAATGACAACAAAATATCAGCAGAAGTCGAACTAAAACCAAAAGATAAAGTGAAAGTTGGCCCTTTGCTGTTTGAAGTTAAGATTGAAGCAGCAGCGCCCGCAGCGAAGCCTGCAGTAGCAGCGCCCGCAGCAGCGAAGCCTGCGGTAGCAGCACCAGCAGCGAAGCCTGCAGTTGTGGCACCAGCAGCAAAACCAGTAGAAAAAGTTGAGCCAAAAAAATCATCGGGTGATGATGATGATTTGGATGATTTGTTGTTTGATGATGATGATAAAGCACCTAGTGGTACGAAGCCATCGTGGAAAGATGCGATACCCGAAGCGGGTGCGGAAAAAGATGCAGGTGGATCGGGAGCAACTTCGGAGGGTGGGGCTAAGCCTGAAGAAAAACCAAAGCCTACAGCAAATACTTCTGATGCAGCGGCAGCATTATTTGCAAAATTCCGGCCAAAAAAGTAGTATATGGCAAAAGAAAAGCTGGAAACAATACTTCCCAAGCCGTCTCTTTTGCCTGCTTCTAAAAAGCTTTTAGGAAAAGCTTTGTTGTTCTGGTTTGGGGAAAGAAAACGAGACCTCCCCTGGAGAAAAACCAGAGATCCATTCGCGATATGGGTTAGCGAGATCATGTTGCAACAGACTCAAGTTGCAACGGTGATACCGTATTTCGAACGTTTTTTACAGTCCTTTCCCACGGTAGATGCGCTTGCTGTTGCAGATGAGCAGGAAGTATTGAAGCTTTGGCAGGGCCTTGGTTATTACAGGCGCGCAAGGCACATGCACCAAGCCGCGAAAATGATCGTCGCAGATTATGCAGGGGTTTTCCCTAATACCCCTGAAGCTCTTTCTTGTTTACCTGGTTTGGGTCGGTACACTCGAAACGCAGTTTTATCACAAGCCTTTGATACTAGGTTGCCCATTCTTGAAGCCAACACCAAGCGTGTGTTGGCCAGGCTTTTCGCATTAGTACATGATGTGGATTCCTCCTTGGGAAATAAGTTCCTTTGGGAAGCTGCGGAGGAAATATTGCCTGAAAGTGATATCGGAGAATTTAATCAAGCGATGATGGAAGTGGGGTCTTTGGTTTGCACAGTGACTAACCCCAAGTGCAATTCGTGTCCTCTTTCCCCTTTTTGCATTGCCAAGCGAAGCGATCTTGTAACAGAGTTACCGATCAAGAAGAAAAAAGTTGTGGTGACACAGGTGCAAGAATTGGCCACGGTGTTGGTCAACAAGAAGAGGATTCTATTGGGTAAAAGGCCTGTTGGGCAACGCTGGGCGGGTTTATGGGAAGTGCCCCATGATACCCCGGAGGAAGGCGAGACCGAAGCCAAAGCGTTGGAACTTATTTCTCGGAAGTACGCATCTTTGGTTTCAAAAAACTTTCGTGAGATTGGCAAAGTGATTCATCCCGTGACCAGATTTAAAATCACGGTGAAAGTTTTTATGGGTGAGGTTTCGGGTAAAGGGGCTTCTGATTATTACGAAGAGTTGGCTTGGGTTTCTTTAAGCGAGCTAGATAAGTACCCGAAAAGTTCGCCACAATCTAAAGTGATTGCAATGGCACTAAAAGCGTTAGCGTAAAAAAATGAGTGTGGATCATAAAAGGGGACAAAATGAATAGTAAGTATTGGGTAGTTGGGATGCTATTGTTGGCGGGTTGTGCCGAGGAGCCGAAGGTTTTGACTGTTGGGGTGCGGGTTGGAAACATTGCGCCTGAAATCAAGGCGGAAGATGCTTCCGGTGTGAAAATGGAATTGAGCCAGTACAAGGGCAAGGTGGTGCTGTTAAGTTTTTGGGCATCTTGGTGCGGGCCTTGCAAAGAACTTTTACCTTACGAAAAACAGTTGGCCAAGCAATTTGAAGGCAAGCCTTTTGTTTTACTGGGTGTTAATTCGGACATAGATAAAAATGCGTTGGTGAAAGCCCAGCAGCAGTTTGGCATGACATGGCCTTCATTCTGGGATGGGTTGGGCAGTATTAATCGGGAATGGGATATCGAATTTCTTCCCATGCTTATTCTGATTGATGAGCGGGGAATTATCCGTTTCAATTCGAAAACCATCATGGATGACATTACTTCTTTTAAAGATCTAGCGGATAAGATGGAGCGGGAAATTCAAAAAGTATTGAATAAAGTTGTGGTAGGAAAAAAATGATGGAGCGCCTTTCGGGATAGGCGCCCCATCTTGCGGGAATGATTTGTTATTGCAGAATCTATTTGATTAAGAATTCAATGCTCACATTGTTTTCTGCAATTTCGGGCATGCTGAACAAGGTTTTCGCCAAGTCTTCTTGCTTGCTTCCTTGAGCTACATCGATCAAAAGTACTCTAGAGCCATCTGGTTTTTCAATTACTTGAATTGATGAAGCTTTTTTGCCACAAGCTTGCTCAACCTGTTTTTTTAGCGCTATCAAAGCCATTTGCTTATTAGCCTTAGGAGCAGATGTATCTTCTTCTGAATCAAAAGTAATCGATCCTGTTGCAACACTGGGTTTTGTGGAGGATTCCACTTTTTTACTTGCAGTAGTTGCGGGCACGGTTTTACTTTTTTCATTTGAAACAGTAGCGGCTTGGATTTCTGGTTTCGCAATCACTTTTGTAGTGTTTGGGGTTGGTTCTTTTTTCACCAAAGCTTGTGATGCTACAGATGTGCTTTGTTTGACCTCTGCTATTTTATCTTGTTTTGCTGCAGGCTTACTTGCAACGTTGGTTGCTTTTTCAGTAAACATTTTTTCATTGGTAACGGGCTTGGCCTGAGTTCTTGTTGCAAGATAGGGCCTGTTATATTCGCCATCTTTATCTGAGTTTGTTGCATATCGGGCAGGGATTTTTTCTGGAAGTAAAGGTTTTTTGGTTTCAGGTGCGGGTGCATCCACTTTCACCGAAGGAAAACCAAGCATATCGGATTTTACAATCGCAGACCCCATCGGATCATGAGCTGGTATGAATGTCCGGGCTGCGGATTTTGTAACGGTGTCCACTTTGCCTTTTATGCTTTCATTTTCAACTAGTACTTTTGGTGCAATTTGTTCTTTTACTTTTGGCTCAACTAGTTCTTTTTTATCTGCAAGCTTTGGCAATTCTTTCTTCGGTGTAACTGGTGTAGCTTGCTTTACTACGGGAATGTCTTTTTTAATTACAGGAGCAACTGGTGCAACTTGATTTACTACGGGAAAGTCTTTTTTAATTACAGGAGTAGAGGCAGTTGTTTCTGGTTTTTCTGGTTTCTTGTTTAGGTTCGGGAAGCTTGGGAAAACTTCTGTTTTTTCTTTGGTTGTGCTGGTTGTTTTAGCTTCAACTGTTTTGGCGACTGGTTTTGCTTTATCTTCAGTTGAGGCAATTTTTGCAGTGCTTTCTGCAGGTTTTACTAGTTCCTTCTTTTGAACTTGTTCACCCTTCTTCGAGTTCCAATCCTGTGGAAGTTTGGGTATCGAGAATACATCCACTGGTTTTTCTGGAGTGGGTAAAGGCTTGGCAACGGGCGTTACTGGAACCAAGCTTTCTGGAAGAATCTGGGGCCTTTGATCTTTGCTGTTATTCGTTTTTGCTGATTGAACGATATTTTGCGTAGGAACAATTGTGGGCGCAATTTTATCTGCAGGCTTCGTTGATACGATCGCTTGGGTGATTTCTTTGCTGGTTGTTGTAGTTGGCGTTAATTGAATTGCCTGGGTGGGAGTTGTGGTTTGATCTTTGCCTACAATCCACTTGGTGCCATCTTTATTTACCATCGTCACTGTTTCTTTTCCCATACGCATGGGTTGAACGGTCATTTTGTTGACGACTCTTTGGCAACCAGTAACTTTGCGAAGTCGTTTGCTAATTTCGAGTTTGTCTTCGAGTGTAACTACCGGGCCGGATACTATGATCGAGCCATCTGCGGAGACAGCGGTTGATAATTTTGGGTAAGCGGTTTGAAATTCGGCACTGACCACTTTATTGGTGTTGGTCTGAAGTGTTTCCACTGGAACTTTTGTAGTTTTGTTAAATGAAACGGGCCAGATTCTGATTTCACTAACCACTTTGCAGGTGGTAAGTCTGCTTGCAAGGGCAACAGCATTATTGGCAACAGTGTTGTTGTTTGCATTGCCATTGAGAATCATTTTGCCGTTTTTAACTGAAGGAGAGATATCCGTTGTTGAAATCAAGGGGTCTGCAAGGAATTCGATGTGAATGCGCATGGATTCTGCAAGGGCGATAGAATCTTCAGGTTTGTTTTCTGTAGCAGGTTTACCAGCAGCAGGCTTTGCAGAGGCGATGATAACGCCAGCCTTGGTTTGTTCTGCTGCATTTGTTAAACCAATACCAGAAAACCCAGTTAGGATTCCGAAAGCACTCAAAGTTAAAAGTCTTTGCGCTGATAATTTCCATTGCTTGCGCATGATGTCTGTCTCTCCAAAAGTTCGCTGATTTCGAATCCTAGGTTTAGTATCCAGCCAGGTCTTTGGTGAAAGATTTCTGGAGTTCAGGGGTTCCTGCATAAAGATGCAAGTGATCCTTGTCGATGTACACGACTTGAATTCTGGGGCGCTTGATTTTTACAGGAAACGGATACCCGGATTCAATGACTTCGGTGTAATAGATGGTGGCTTTCCAATGGCAGTGATGAAGTTGTGCGGGTCCAACTAGTGGGAAGAATCTTGGTGGATCAATTTTATCCACAAGCCTTTCGGTCACAATTTGAATATCATCCCGGTGCTCTTCATACACATAAGGGAAACCGCGTGCCATGTGTGGCATTGCCCTGATAACTTGTGCATCGTCTGGTGCATCTTCGCAAAGAGGAGGGGCAGCGCCTTCTTTAATTGGAGGCAAAATAGGTGTTCTGTGATCATTACGATGGGTGTATTTTTCTTCCATGCGTTCGGTAACCCAAGGGGGTACAGGCGTTGGGGTGAATATCCCCATGGAAAAGGGCATACAGCCTGTAACGCTTAAAGATAAGGCAGCGATTAACCCGCCTACAATGTGTTTTTTTCTGGTTTTCATATCGGACACCTTTCTACAACTTAAACGCACCCGGGTTTCCCGTTCCCGCTTAAAACCATTTCTCTTCAATCGAGGTAATGGCATGGAGTATCTGCAAGGTTTTTATCGACGTAACGAAAGTGTCAACTTTAACGATTGCATCAAAGATTCGTGTTTTAAGTTTTATCCATGTGAAGATGGGGGGTATAATGCTGAATAGGAAGTTCAAATTTCAATTTTTACCCCGGTCGAACCTTATGAACCATTTATTGTTAAAGTTTCAGGACACACAAAACCAGATCAGGGAGCTACAATCTTTTGGTCCTGCGCCAATACTTTTGGTATTTCTCAGGCATTTGGGCTGAGTGCTTTGCAGAGCCCATCTGGGCGATATCCGTGATCAATACCGATTGTTCAAAGATATTAATGCGACAGTTGTCGCAATCACTTTTTCTTCACCCGTCGAGGCGTCTAAACTCGTCCAAGAGTTGAATTTGCCATTCCCCTTGGTAAGCGATTTGCAAAAAGAAGCCTACAAGGTGTTCGAATTGGGCTCTGCACAGTGGAGGGATTTTCTGTTACCCAACGTGCTGTGGAAGTTTATGGGAAGAATATTTACTGGATGGCTACCATCCTTGGGCTATTCCAAGGATGACTTATTTCAATTGGGTGGGGATTTCGTAGTGGATGCAAAAGGTGAAGTGGTATATGCGTTTAAATCATCATCTCCTGCCGACCGGCCAACGATCCAGTTTTTGCTGGATCAATTGCAAAAGGCGCGGGCCGGAGATAATTAATCATCATTTTCATCGTCAATGATTTCGATACCATGCTCTTCGAGCAGGGTCAATAATTTGTCGAGACGTTCGGGGTCGGACTTTTCTTTTGTAACAGCATTAAACACTTGCTGAAAAGTAACAAATCCTTTGCTTTCACCAATTTCAAGCAAACTTTTAAGCGTTTCTTGCGTGGTACTCATTGCCAACTCCATTTGGAAAAGGATTTCTACCTTTAAAATCCATTCAATTATTGTAACTGCAATCAAGTGATTGTGCTAGTGTCATAACTAAAATTACTTAAAATCATTAAGATTTTATGGTGGCTATAGCTTGAAGTGTTCTCGTAGTAATCATGGATGGAAGAATGAAAAAGGCAAATCATAGCCCCATCGGTAAAACTTTTTTGTTTCTTGCTTCGTCTCATAAGTGTGAATCATGAAACGCCCTAACATCACCGAGGATGGAAGTGCCCCATTGAAGTTGGATACTAATCAATCCAATAGCGAGCGGTTATTGGCGACCTTTAATCAAATAAGGGACGAACTGACCAGTACCCTTTGGTTTATTCTTGGGAATAAAGACGATGCCCAAGATATCGCCCAAGATGCGTTTCTACGGTGTTGGAAAAAGCAAGATGACCTGCCTGATGTGCTAAATCTTAAAGCGTGGATTTTCAAAGTGGCGATCAATGCCGCCAAGGATCTGCGTAAAAGTGCATGGAAGCGAAAAACACGAACAATGCCCGAAGAGGATGTCCTGATGTATAAAAGTGCTGTTTCCCCATTGGAGTCGCTCCAAGAAAACGAAATGGTCGCTCAATTGCGCACCGCTCTAATGGATCTCCGTCCTGAAGAAAAAGAAGTTTTTCTGCTCAGGCAAAATGCTGAAATGACGTACGAGCAAATTGCTGAAACTGCAAACCGGCCCGTAGGCACCATTAAAACGCAGATGCGATCTGCGCTGCAAAAACTAAAGGTGGCCCTTTCCTGATTTTTAATCCTTATTAGCGGTCAACAAATTATTTGCCGGAGATTTCTAAAATGTGGAACTGTAGTAATACCGAAGAAAAACTTTTCGAATATCTTTATGGCTTGCTGGATGATCAGGATCAAACCTTGCTTTCTTACCATTGCACAGAGTGCGCGGAATGTGGCGAAAAGCTAAAGAAGGCCTTGTCGCAAAAAGAGATTCTGGTGAAAGCTTCGAAGGCTCAGTTTCCCGAAGTTAAATTTGCTCCACCTAAAGATGTTGCGAAAGAATTACAGCAGGCAAAAATACTCCAGTACGGTGCGACTGCGGTCCCCGGTATGCAGAATGCCCGGATCTGGATGTGGGCGGTTGCCTCGTTCCTTACGCTTGGTATTGGAGTACCTGCAGGCATTGGCATTTATGATTTCATAGGCAATTCCACGGTTGTTGAGCATCATCAGCAATATGCCGC
>CAJCCR010000216.1 GCA_903960945.1 uncultured Planctomycetaceae bacterium | reverse complement strand
CGGTTGGAATGGTTCGCCTTGCAAGAAGCATGAATTCACTACGGAAAAGCCCAACACCTTCTGCGCCTAAATGTAAAGCGGTGGGTACTTCCCAAAGTAGATTGATGTTTACAAATACGGTTGGAACTTTTTCTAACTTGGATTGAACAGGGTAAAGCGATTCGGGCAGTTCTAAAGGCTGGATTAGTGCGTGGATCCGAGCTTCGCTTGGGTCAAGACAAATCGATTGCGTTGGACCATCGATAAGCACAATTTTCCCTGGTATTAATAAATCTTGAAACCCTTCGCTAACTTGCATCATCGGGATCCCAAGCGCTCGGGCAAGGATTGCTGCATGGCACTCGGGCCCCCCTTTTTCAACAATCACGCCTGCTAATTTTTCTGGGCTGACCGCAAATAATTCCATCACCGAAGCTTCTTTACAAATCAAAACAATTCGCTGCTGAGATGCACCACCATTAGTTTTTTGTGGCCGTAGATTCCATAGCACACGCAAGAATACATCTTTGATATCGTAAATGCGTTCTTGAAAGAATGGTGCTTTGATTTTCTGGAATGCAGCGAGGTATTTGTCTAGCGTTGATATAAGCGCAGTTTCAGAACTCATTCCCTCGATCACGCATGTCATCAAATCTTTTTCAATGGTTCGATCTTGTAAGATCATAAGTTGGGCATCAAGGATTGCACCGTGATCTTGGCCCACAAGATGCGCAATCCGCACACCCATTGCAGCTAATTCTTCTTTTGCCAGGCTCATCGCCTTTTGCATCCGCTCTTTTTCAATATCCAATCCTGCGGGCTTGAATGCAGTGGTCGAGCGCCATTCATCTAGGCTGTCGATGGAATAGGTTCGACCAACTCCAACGCCTGGGCTTAATAGCCTTGCGTGTAATTCATGCGCTGAAGTTGAGGTTGCAACTGGTGCAAAGGGTTCATGGGTAGCTGCAGTTAATTGGGAAAGAAGCCTTGCATCAGAAGCAACGGTAGTAAGTTGGGCCGCAACGGTAACCAAGGTTCTTATTTCATTTATGGAAAAGCTTCTGGATTCTTCAGTTTGGATAACCAAAACACCGACCAAGCCACCAGCTTTTACCAAAGGAACGCCTAGAAATGAAAGATATGGGTCTTCACCCGCTTCTGGAATGTATTTAAATCTTGGGTGCGAAAATGCGTTTGCTACCATCACTGGGCGCAAGGTTTCTGCCACTAATCCAACTAAGCCTTCCGTAGTTTTTAGTTTAACCTTGCCTATGGATTCTTTTCGAAGTCCGACGGTGGCTCCCAAAACTAATTCGGTCCCGGAACTTTCAAGAAAATAAACCGAACAAACATCAGCCTTGAAGCGCGAGGAAATTAATTCCACGATGTTTTCCATCGTTTCTGCTGGGTCGCGAGTATGCGCTACAAGCTTGCTAGATTCTTCCAAGGTTAATAGAAGAGGGTCTTCTTGGTCGGTAATCTTGCGGTTCATTCCGTCCTCTGATGACAAATCAGTTGTAATTAGTTGCATTCAAATAATCCCTTTCGCCCTGGATAAGATTCCAGAGAAACCGGGAGAGATGTGATTTTTATAAGGTAATAATAAACCTCATTTAGTTATCTTCGTACATTTGATGGCATTTTGCAACAGTTAGGATTGCAAGGAGGCAAATTTGTTTCACAATAACTGACTCCATCTTGGCTACCTGGCCTAGCAGGAAGAGACCATTTTTTCTCCAAACTTGTACTTTTGCAATCTGGGCAAACTGCTTTTTCCCCAGCGAATACCAACTGCTCAAATTCTTTAGTACATCGTTTGCAGCTAAATTCGTACATAGCCATGGTTGTTTCCCTAGTTCTTTTTCCGTTTGATTGTTTCGCTTGCCTTGTACAAAAATGTTTTTTCTTCTTCACTAAGGCTATCTTTACCACTCAACGAGATCTTTTCCAATATTTGGTCCACCCGAATCAACATATCTTGGGGGATACCAATTTCTTTCGTTTCATATTTGGGCGCATATGCATGAACTTCTTCCTGATATAATTTTAACTTTGGTTTACTTTTAAATAACTGCATTGAGGGCATTTTTCTTGGAAGTAATTTCCAGCGAAAAGCATGGTACAAGTACGCAAACAAGGCGCCAGATAAATGCACTTCTACCGCCACAGACCCTTGTTTTCCAGAAAGAAGATTGAAAGCGTCAAACCCTACAAACAAAACAGCCATCAGCCATATGGGCATCGGAATGATAAAAAACAGTAAAACGGTGCGGTTGGGGAACCAACATGCAAAAAGAATAAGAATGGCACTTACACCACCCGAAGCCCCCAAACACACTGCTTGGGAGTTATGCAAACCTAATTGAGATCCGAGAACAAAAGTTATTCCCCCGATGATTATGCTCACCACATAAAAAAGGAGAAATTCTTTCGCCCCTAGCACATCTTCGACTTCCTTGCCAAACATCCATAAAACCATCATGTTCATTAAAAGGTGGAGCGGGCTGTCCGTGCTGTGAAGAAACGCATAGGAAAAGATGCGCCAAATTTCCCCATCGATTACTTTAGCTGGATTTAGTATAAGCCAGTCAGTGACTAATCCGTTTCCTGAAGGAGTTCGAGTGCTGATCTGCAAAATGAAAAGAACTATGTTAATTCCTATTAGCCATTTACAAATACTGATGTTACCCCATCCTTTTTCAAAGGAGGAGTTGAAGTTTGTTTTGTAATAGTCTCTGTCGTAAACTCCCATAAGCGGAGATGTCCCAAGGGCCTTAGTATTCATAAAATCTCTAGACCATGTTATTTTAGGATGTTTGAAGGTAATTAAGAAACATTGATTTGGGTTAATTTGAACTTTTTTAATAATAGCTATGAAACGATAACACAACTTCCCCATGAAATTAGCTGAACTAAAAAATGGTGTCTGCGCTGTAATTGCTGAGAAAACATGCATTCAGATGGTGCAATCTTGCAATCACGCGTTTGATTTTGGTGCAGACCTGGTTGAGTTAAGGCTGGATTTTATTCAGGAAGAGTTTTCTATTGCGGAGATATTAAAAAATATAACAGGCCCAACTCTAGTGACCATTCGAAGGAAAATTGATGGCGGGCGTTGGGAAAAAGATGAGCAAAGTCGCATCAATATATTGATTCAGGCCCAGAAATCTGGGGCACATGCGATCGATATCGAAGCTGATTGTTTTCACAAATTTCCCATATCTAATGATTGCCTGCGTGTCCTTAGTTATCATAATTTCACCCAAACCCCAGCTAATATCAGTGTGTTGCATAAAGCTTTTGAATCACAGGGGCCAGAATTGGTGAAAATTGCCTGCTTTGCCAACAATAATTCCGATTCAGTTAGAATCCTCGATTTGTATCAGCATGCAAGTCTTCCTTTGATTGCTTTTTGCATGGGAACCATTGGTTTTCCTTCCAGATTGCTTTCTTTGACCCAAAAGCATAGCCCGTGGATGTATACCAATTATTCTGATAATTTGGTGAATGCTCCTGGTATTCCAATTTTTAAAGATGTTGTTTCGGTTTATGACATTAAAAGTTTAGGCAACGAAACCAAGGTTTTTGGCGTAATGGGCGATCCTATTGGACATAGT
>CAJCCR010000215.1 GCA_903960945.1 uncultured Planctomycetaceae bacterium | reverse complement strand
GTTCTCCCGGTTCAGCAAGGGGATATTGGCAAGGATAAGCAGAAAGCACAAGGCCGATTATGGCGACCTTGTGCGAGAAACAGCCTAGTTTACAGGAACTTGGGTAGATTGAAGGATTTCGCCTGTTGCCATGTTTTGGATAAACACGACAACTAGGAGATCGGTGAAATTCAAGGGCCTGCCTTTCCCAGAAAAAGGCTCTTCCTTGGCAACTTGGTCAAGATAGGAAGCCCACTTCTTCCTCAACTCTTCCAAATTCACTTTCGCTTCTTTTTTCCCATTCTTTTCCATCATTGCGATACCGTCCACTCCTGCTGGGAACGAGCGCACCACATGGTGATGCTTTTTCTGCTTGTTACCACCCTGGTAGCGGACTTCTTTTTCCACTAAAACTATATTCAGGCGGATGTTGTTACCAATTTCGGTTAGATCTTTTACCTCTACTGCAATCGATACATCTTCGCCGACTTTCTTGGCGCTGGCCAATAAGCTGGCAGCGGCGCCTTTTTCCAGAAGTGGTTCAACCACAGCTTTATATTCTTTGAATTTATCCATGGCTGCATCTCTGGGGCCACCGCCGCCTGCTGCGGATTTTCCGTTAAAGAAAATAGCAGGTGTGCCTTCAATCTGCTTCCCATAGTACTTAGCCCGATTTTCAGATTCAGGATTGGTCAAAGGGTCGGGGCCTGGGATGTGCAAATGATATTGCAACACAACTACTTCGCTTGATTTAAACGCCTTGGGCAACGCATCAAATGCCATATCTGCTGCAACGCATGGTGGGCATTCGGTACCAGTGAACAATTCAACTAAAACCACTCGGTCGCTCTTGGATTTTCTCCCAGCAAAAGGTTCGGGCTTAATTCCCAGATCCATCTTTTCCATCTTAGCCTGAATTTCCTTGGCATCATCAATCTTCCCGGAAGATTCTAAAGCGTCTGCAAGGATTTCCAGAACCTTAAGTTTACTTGCAACGGAATCACTCTCTGCAAGTGCGCGTTCTGCCTGCCTTGCGTATTGCAGGGCGATGGGTGCGTAATCTTTCTGAGAGGCTAATAGTTCTGCGATTTCCAGCCCAACTTGAGCCTTCCATTTTGCCCCATAGTTTTCTGAAGCTTTCACCGCTTTATCTGCCCAAGAGCGAACCTCTTCAATTTTTGATTTTCTAATTTCCGCTTCTGCAAGAAGACTAAGCGCAGCTTTCACAACCTCGTATTCTGGCTGATCTGCCCGTGCAAGCATTTCCTTGTTAATGTCGAAGGCGCTAAGGGAAGTTAGCGAAGTGGGTTCTAAAATCGCAGGAGTCACGATATCCTTGATCATTACGCTACCTTGGATTTTCTCTTTCTTATCCTTTGGCAAAGTTCCTTCGAACTTAAAGGTGCCTTGTTTCGATTTAAGATCAAATGAAATAGTTCCATCTTTCACTGAAACATTTTCAAAAGTTGCCTTGGGCATTTGATTGGCAGAAGCTAAAACTTCGCCCGATGCTTTATCTGCACCTAGCTTCAATTGCACAAGCCATACGGGGGCATTGGCCTCGCGTATCAAAAATGGCATGAACACTTTGTAATTCTGTTCTGCGGGGGCCTGCACCGCGCTTACAGAAACGATCAAACTTAAAAACATTCCAACTACCAAATAAAAACGAACCATAGTTTCTCCTTTTAGCCTGTGATAGAAATGATAATCTATCATGGTACTTTAGATTTATTACTTTATCATGCATTGGGGTTGTTGACATAAGAATTTTTTCGCATCTTCTTTGCAAGGGTCGCATCAACCATGAATTACAAATTCCTACTCGCTTTTCTTCTGGGGTTCATTTCTAACATGAGTTTATTTTCTGATGAAGGCATGTGGCTTTTTAACGACCCACCTACCACGCTACTTAGCAAAAAACACAACTTCAACCTTACGAACCCTTGGTTGGAAAACGCCTGCCTTTCCTCTGTAAGATTCAACAATGGCGGTTCGGGTGGTTTTATTTCTGCGGATGGATTGATCATCACCAATCACCATATTGGTGCAGATTCCCTGCAAAAACTTAGCACCGCAACCTGCGATTTGCTTAAGGATGGGTTCATTGCAAAAAAACAGTCCGAAGAAATCCCCTGCCCCGATCTCGAACTCAATGTGCTCATCAGCATCGAAGACATGACCGACAAAATAAAAAACGCTGTTACTCCAAACATGAGCCCTGCTGAGGCTTTTGCTGCCCGAAGATCAGCCATGGCTGCCATCGAAAAAGAATCCGCAGATCGAACCGGTTTACGCAGCGACATAGTTACCCTTTATCAAGGTGGTCTTTACCATTTGTATCGTTACAAAAAATACACTGAAGTAAAACTGGTGCTGGCGCCTGAAAGTGCGATCGCTGCATTCGGGGGCGATGTTGATAACTTTGAATTTCCTAGGCACAGCCTCGATTTCTGCTTGTTTCGTGCCTACGAAAATGGCAAACCTGCTAAGCCTGTAAAATTCTTCAAGCTTGCAAAAAGCGGCCCTCAAGAGGGGGACTTGGTGTTTGTAACAGGCCACCCAGGCACCACCAACCGACTCGAAACACTCGCCAAAATCCTGCACAGGCGCGATTATTTCCTGCCTTATAATCTTGCACGGCTTCGTACCTATGAAGCGGCTTTGCTTCAGTTCAGCGCAAGTTCCCCTGCTAATGGCGCTATGGCCACAACCGATCTACATCGCGTTGCCAACGCCAGAAAAGCTTTCACAGGCCAGTACAACGGGTTGCTTAACCCTTCCATCATTCAGGCTAAAAGCGTCCAAGAAAACGCCATTCTCTTGGCAGCAGAAAAAGAACCTGAAAAAGATGCGCCTTGGAAATCCATCGCCCTCGTTCAGAAAAAATTAGCCTTATTCGAAACCGAATATTTATTGTTCGAACGGGGGGACGCCTTCTTTTCTGAACTCTTCACCATGGCAAGGCGAATTGTGCGCATGGCAGATGAACTTCCCCAACCCAGCGGCAAAAGATTCCGCGAGTTCCGCGACTCAAATTTAGATTCCCTCAAGTTCGAGCTTTATTCCCCAGCGCCAATTCATGCTGCACTAGAGCAAGCGAAACTTGCTGCATCACTTTCATTCATGGCAGAAAAACTAGGGGGCGCACACCCTATGGTTAAACTCGCACTCGATAACGAACCACCCGCAGTTCGTGCAGCTACCTTGGTGCAGGGCAGCAAACTCTTTAACCCCGAAGAACGAAAAAAGCTTGTGGAAGGTGGCAAAGCTGCAACCCAAGCCTCTACCGATCCATTCATAAAATTAGCACTTGAAATAGATGCTAAATCACGCGAACTTCGCCAGCGCTATGAAGAAGAAGTCGAAGAACCCGAAAGGCAGGCGTATTCCGATATCGCTCGAATCCGCTTTAAAACCCTTGGGAAAAATGTCGCTCCTGATGCAACCTTCACGTTAAGGCTGGCATTTGGAATCGTTCGTGGCTACCAACTTGATGATAAAGAAATCCCCTTTCATACCACGTACAAAAGCCTTTTCGATCGCCATTCTCTTATGCAGGGGAAGGTACCATTTGATTTACCCGAAAGATGGTTACAAAACAAAGATAAGCTAAAGTTGTCAACTCCTTTGAATTTTGCAAGCACCGCAGATACCATCGGGGGGAATTCCGGCAGCCCGGTTCTTAATCGCGAGGGCGAATTAATAGGCGTGAACTTTGATCGCAACCGCCATGGATTAGTTCGCAATTTTGTTTATACCGATGTGCAAGCCAGGCATATTGCGGTTCATACACAAGGAATATTAGAAGCTCTGCGAAACATTTACCAAGCAGAAGATCTAATCAAGGAAATGGCTGGACAATAGTTTGCAGGATTAATTTTCAAAATCTTTGGCAAGCCAATCGTAGGCGATCCTGCGGATTTCATTGGGGAAATCGTGTTTGCATTCGGGATAGTAAGCCTGCATACCGGTGCGGGAATTTAATAATCTAAAAACCCCCTGGGCCGCGGCAACGCATTCCTTGACTCCAACCACTTCAAAATTACTATCTTCCATGGGTGCATTGATAAACAACGCCCGCGGAGCAATGGTTCCCAGAATTTCCGGAAAATCAAAAGGCACATACTCCGTTTTTAGTTTGTAAACGGTTGCCAATCTGGGCATGTAGCGATCGCTGGTCCAACCCTTGATATTGCCGTTGTAATACCTAGGGAAACTAGTGAATCCGCAACTTGTAATAACAGCCTTTATTCTTTCATCAAAGGCAGCAACAAACAAACTGTTGTGCCCACCCAAAGAATGACCAATGACTCCTATTTTCTCTTTATCAACGGATTCCATGGAGCACAAAAGATCAATGGCACAAATGTGATTCCAAACGCCCTTGATAGTACCACTGGCATGTTTACTTTTCTTAAAATCATACTGGTAATCACCAAAGCTTGGATAATCAGGCGCCAAGGCAATATAGCCTCGCAGTGCAAGTTCATGCGCATAATGCAGATTAGGCAAACCTCCAAGGCCGGCAGGTTCTCCCTTGCCAATCAATGTGGTTTGATGCAGGCAAAGCATGGCTGGTGCTTTACCTACTAATTTATGTGGTATGAGAAGATAAGCTGGAACACGGTCGCCTACTTCAGAGGCATAAGTTATTTTTTTAAGCGTGTATTTTTCCTTGGCAGTCTCTTCAAGAACCTTTACATCCAGAGGAACTTTTTTCGTGGGCAAGGGCCCCATCACTTCCTGCATCGAATTCAAAATATGAGATCTTCTTTTAGCCCAATCCTGAGCACTCCTGACAGGGACTAAATCGCCCTTGGCATCAAAAACAACGAGGAGGCTATGCTTTTCAGGGTATCGAAGCTTAATCGCAGGATCAGCGCCAAAGGTTGCCAAGCAAATCATTATCGGGGTAAGCATGGTTTACTTTTCACCAACGCAGTAAAGAAATTTCTGACTGCGAATAAAAAGCTTGCCATCTGAAACTGCGGGTGAAGCGCCAAAATCTAGCGCAGTGCCGTTGCCCAGAACATTCCGGTAAAGCACTTTAAAATCCAGACCAGGATCAACCACAACGGTTTCGCCATCATCCATCAAGAAAAGCAATTTGCCTCTCACGATAATGGGCGAACCCAAAGTTTTATTTTTGCCATTACCCAAACGCACATCATAGATTTCCTTACCGGTGTTCAGGTTAATTGCGGTAAGCATGCCCTTAGAGTCAGGCTGATAAATAATATTGTTGAAAAGCACAGGTGACGAAACATCGCGGTGTTTTTTTCGTTCTTCCTGCCAGGCCACATGGCTTTTTGTTACATCGCCTTCGCCTGGCAAACGCAGTGCTTGGCAAGGCCCGGGCCTTCCCGAAAGAATGAAAATAAGCTGGCCATCAGAAACAGGCATGGGTTCGCCAAACTTAGCTTGATCTTTAGCATCACTGCGATCGCAGCGCCATAGTTCTTTGCCCGTTTTAGGATCATATCCAGCAACCCGGTTGGGGCCGTTAAGAACCAGATCCTGCCTGCCCGCTGCAACTTTCATCATCATGGGCGTGCTAAAGCCTCTGCCAAGGTCTCGCTTTGTTTCCCACTTTATTTCACCGGTTTTTTTATCCATCGCAATCAAACTAACAGGGGCAGTCTTTGCATTTGCTGCTGCGCCCGCAGGCAATGGCCCTTTATCCCCATCGTTATCGCAATTTTGAATCACGAGATCTTCAAAAAGAAAAGGTGATGCTGCAGTTCCCCATCCCGCTTCACTGGTGAAGGTGCCAAAAGATTTCTTCCATAAAAGATTACCATCGATGCTGTAACAGAAAAGGCCTGGCGTCCCGAAGAATGCATAAACGCGTTCGCCATCGGTGGTGCACGATGCAGAAGCAAATCCATTCCATTGATGTGTTTTTCCAGCGGGTTCAGACTTGGATGCGGTTTTCTCCCAAAGCTTTTTCCCAGACTTGGTATCAATGCAAATTACCATTCTTTCAGAACCATCATCGCTGGATGCAGTCAGAAAAGCCTTATTGTTGTAAATGATGGGTGAGGAATTGCCATTGCCTGGCAAAGGAGATTTCCAAAGGACATTTTGTTTTTCATTCCATTGCAGAGGCACCCGTGTGTCATCGCTATTGCCTTGAAAATCCGGGCCGCGCCAATGTGTCCAGTTGGAATCAGCATAATTAGAAGTAACAAAGACCATTGCAGTTAATAACATCAAGGAATAATAACGCATAAAAAACTCCTTCCAAAGGCGGGTAAGATCAAATTAGCTTACTTTGAAGTAATCAAATAAGCCATCAAGAAAAGCTGCAATGAAAAAGAAAGTTCCTACTCTTACTCTTCTCTTTTTCTCTGCCACTTTCACTCTTTCTTTTTTAACTTTTACTTTCTTTTTCTTCCCCCAACTCCCAACCCTCTTATCATTGCCTTTAAGCCCACCCACTGCGCTGCTCACTCTTACCCACAAATATTTTGGGGTAGCTGAAAAGACATGAAATTTGTTAAAGGAGGTTGTTTATGTAAGTGGAGTAATCAAGCGTATGGATAAGAAGACATGGGCAATGAGCGAATTCGGTAAAGCCGAATTAGGTGATGCCCGCTTAACAAAAGATTGGTATCAATAGCTACAGTCATGGCAGATCGACCCGCACAAAGCCATCCGGATCAATTCCCCGACTGGGCCGACCTGAAGGGTGCCTATCGTTTTTTTGACCATCCTGAAGTAACCGCAAAAGCAATCATAGCGCCACATACCAAGCATACTTTAGAACGATGTGCAGAGCATCCCGTAGTGCTTGCAATACAGGATGACACGCATCTTTCTGGTCGTATCAACCGAGAAGTGCACACCACGCTTGCTGTTCTTCCCGATGGCGATTGTTTAGGGATTTTTGACCTGCATCCCTTTAAGCATGTGGTTGTTCCTTTGCGTGAAACACGAGCGCAAAGACAGCAACGCTGGCGTGAATCCCTCGTCTGGTCTGATGCGGTGGATGCGATTGGCCATGCGCCTGAGGGCACCCGGTTAATTCATGTTGCAGATCGTGCAGCAGATAATTTTGAACTGTTTGAAGTTTGTGCCAAGCGAGGAGTTGGCCTGGTCGTGAGGGCACACCACGATCGTCGGGTAGTGGGAGAAGAAGGCGAGAAACTATGGGACAGAATGGCTGCACAGAAGGTTTCTGGAAAAAGGACTGTGACCGCATCAACCCAGCGAAATGTGCGTGGATTCATTGTTCGTAAACCACGTGTAATAAAATTGGAAATTCGGTTTGCAACGGTGGAAATGCAAGTGCCTTGGAATCATCCCGGCAAGCATTTGCCACATACCCTTCAGGTTATTTATGCTTCCGAAGCGAAGCCGCCCAAAGGCGAAGAAGCTATCGATTGGTTGTTGTTGACCAATGAACCGGTGGCCTCGGTGGAAGATGCTGAAAGAATTCTTGGATACTACGAACATCGGTGGAAGATCGAGGAATGGCATCGCGTTTTGAAGGAAGGATGTGGCGTAGAAAAAGCTAATTTTGATGATCCGGAAAACTACTTGCGTCGTGCTGCGGTGTTGGCTGTTGTTGCAGTTCGACTAATGCAACTTCGAGATCTTGCAGACACCGGGAAACCGATCGCACAAGACCCAAAGGCCTTATGTAAATGGCTCCCAAAATTATGGCGCACAGTTGCTGCAAAATTATTGAAAATACCCTTGGCAGAACTTACTCCCAGACAGTTCTTATTGCTGGTAGCTAAACGAGGCGGCTACATCGGACAGAATAGTGATCCTAGACCAGGAATGAAGGTCCTTTGGAGGGGATGGTTTGCTTTTCACCTGCTCGTTCAGGGCGCAAGTCTCTTCAGCCCTAACAACTCCTCCGGATAATTGTGGGTAAGAGTGAGGAACGCAGTCCATGGGCTTTGAAGCCATTCAGCAACGCAAATCAACATGAATTTTCTTTCCCTGTTTTTCCGTGTTCGTCCGTGGCTATGCTTCTGCTTCCTTCCGTGGCTAAGACTAACTCTAGTAAATTTTACCTATTCCGCTTTTCAGCAATACAAATACTTGAGCCAAATTGCTTTCCATGTAAGAATCTACTTCTTATTGTCAGCATTATTATTTTGATAAGGAGATTGAAATGACTGAACCAATCCGATGTGTACCGGAAAATGCAATCATTACGGGCTGGGACTTCAGCACCGGCGCGGTCAAATGCCTTGCATTCGATCTCGAAGGCAACACCCTCGCAGAAGCCCGCATCCCAACTGATCTCTGGACAGCCAACGGCGTCGCAGAACTTAACCTTATGCAACTCGAAGGCCAGGCACGAAGTATCACCCGTGCTATCGCTAACCGACTTAAAGAATTAGGAAGATTGCAAGATTGGATCGCAGGGGGAATTTCTGCAACGCACCATACCTCCGGCAGAATCGACCGTGATCTACTCCAAGTTCGAAGAGCCATCTGCTGGAATGATCATTCTCTAGCACACTTTAACGAAGTTGGTTTAAAGCGCTTGGGCGGCCAACAAAAAGCGAAAGAGTACACCGGAGGGCCATGGGCAATCCGCTATAGTTTAAGCCATCTAGTAAAAGATGAAACCCAGCTTTCGCCCGAAGATTGGAAGCGAACCTCTCGCATTTTATCGCATGGAAACCTTGCAGCAGGCTACCTAACTGGAGTTTTTGACCGTACAAGCGTTTCTTGCGCTGCCTCCACCGGCATTATGGATCTACGCACAAAGGCTTGGCGCAAAGAAATGCTCCTCGCACTTGAAAACCCACTCTACCAACAACTTGCCTGGTTGCAACTTCCCACCATTGTTGATGCAGATGAACCCTTGGGATTGTTATCTCTCGATGTTGCACTTGAGAACGGGATCGCCCCTGCAAAGCGCCCTTTGATCTTCCCCACATCGGATGATCAACAAGCTGGGCTCGCAGGAGGTGGGGCTGCAAATCCAGGGCAGATTGCAATCATCCTAGGTAATTCCGCAGTAGTCAACTCTTCATCCGATGGAGTTCCCAGCGAAGGCAACCTTGATGTTATGCGTTTGAACTGGGGCCCATATTTATGGATGCGTTGTTACAATAACGGCGCACAATTCCTTGACAAGATATTAGGAGAAAAACCAGACTGGGTAAATCTTGAGAAAGAAGCGCGCATGGCTACGCCCGGATGCGAAGGAACCATGGTTCTGCCATTCCCCAACCCCGAGCCTAGCTTAGGAATTCACGAACCCTGTTTTGAATGGCTTCCTGCGCTGCCCTCGGGTTCAGGATTGAAGTTCCGTGCAGCTTTAGAGGCACTTGCCTGTTTGGTAACTTTGGGGGTACAGGCACACGAAAAAGCAGGACAGAAAGTAACTCGTATTACTGTTTCGGGGGGCATCGCCCGCAGCGAATTGATGTGTGAAATACTCGCATCGATGCTTGATAAACCTATTTCAACTTTGGAATCATTTGAAGGGCCGGCTTTGGGGGCAGCCACCGCTGCTTTTGCTTCGTTAGAACTTCATATGCGCAAGCAGGCTGGGATTAAGGAACCTTTCACCATAGCAGATGCGATGGCGAAAATGATCCGGTTCAAGCGGGTGGTACAACCAAACAAAAACTGGGTCGAAGCCTATCAAAAGCTTCTAACCCAGTTTAAATTGAAAATCGGGATGTAAGAAAAACTCTTACTTGCCTGATTGCCATTCGTTTAATTTTTCGAGAAGCATTTGCACAGCTTGGGCTTCGGATTCATCATGCGATTCGAATCGTTGCAAAGAACCTGGGAGCTTTCCTGGGATCATGCAAAGCACTCTATGGCCTGTGCTGGTTTTATCACTTTGAAAAGTAACAGAACCTGCGCTTCGCAATCTGGAATGAACCATGGACCAATCAACCTGTTGAATAGAAGGCGCAACGGATTTGGCAACTGTTCCATTTTGAATTCCAAAATGTTCAGGTGCGGGCATACTGATCACGGTAGGGGCCTTGGCTTCATCAGGGGCCTGACCTCTAATCACTTGCTTTGCAGCTACGGGTGCAGGAGCTTGGACCTGTACATTCGATTGCATATGCGGCTGAAAATTCGAAGGCATGAAAACTGGAGGCTGAGCCTGCGGAACCATGTTTCGATTCTGGCCACCAAAAATATTCGGGAAGAAATAAGGTTGATTAGCAACAGGCAAACTGCCTGGCGTACAACCAACGGGGGTTCACCCCGCGCCGGCCTTAGGTGGTGCAGCAGCAATCCATAGGAATGCAGGAAGAATAGCCATTAAAATTTTGAGCGCGTCCTTGCGCATACTAAACATCTCCATCCTTAATGTTTCCGTGAAAAAACTAAGACAAATCCTTTAGTTTTAATCAAAGGCCGCCTCGGCTCCCACAGTTGAAGGGTGGGTGCATAGCAATGGTTGGCCAACATGAAAAGACCAATATTTCACAAAGGGAGTTTTGCACAAATTACAGAACGAATTGTAACTCTTACACGATAACGCTATTGCCGGGGGTGTTTTGCCACTGGGAAACGCAAGCTTTAAACCGTTCAGCGGCTCGCGCCAAAGAGGTCAGCAAGCCAATTACCGCGGGAAAATCATCCTTCTTTGCACAGGCTTCGATTTGTTCTAAAATATGAACTAGTTCGGCGCCACCGAAGTGACCTGCTGCGCCTTTCATTTTGTGCGATTCATTCCACAACAACCTCGAGTTCCCTTCCTCCGCATTCTTCCTTATCGCAGCTTTCATCTTTGGCATTTCATCCAAAAATATCGCCAGCACCTGACTCAATAGAGTAAGATCACCGCCCACACGCTGCATCGCTTCAGAATAATCACACGCAGCCAAGTTACTCATTTTACTTACCTTTATTTTGAGGGCTTAAAAACTTACAACTGAAGCATTTCTACCGAGCCATGATTATTGCCACTCTTATTTGCAGCTTCAATAAATGCAACGATTTCTAAAGTAACTGCATTATCAACAGGTGCTTTTTTATCTTTGAACATAGTAACAATCTTTTTAAGCAACTCGGTGTAAATATATTTGGTACTCAAACTTAAAGGGACTACACCTTTGTCGGTAAACACGAGCGCCCCATAATCCGATTTCCCATCACGAATTCCCCTTACTGTAGCCACCCTGCCATCGGCCCAATTTCCTGTAACCACATCAACACCTTTTTCGTGAGTGTTGGTAACGCGCTGGCAACCCGGGCCCATAAGAGTATAGAGAATTTCGACAGCATGGATGCCATAATGAAACAACCCAGAGTTAAGCTTGGGGTTCGCATCAAACAATGGGCAGGGGCCATAAGCGACAACGCCATAAATTTTCCCCTTGGATTCATCTGCAGCGAACTTCACCAATTCAGGGGTGTATCGTAAAGAAGAAGAACTAAAGACAATCGTTTTATTGGCCTGGGCCAGTTCGAAGATTTTTTTAGCATCTGCAGTAGAGCAGGTGAAGGGCTTATCGATGTAGCAGGGAATACCTTTTTCAAGGAATGGTCGCGCCTTTTCCAAATGCGCACCACCCTCTTGCGATTCGATCAGCATGCCATCGACTTTGCCGATCATTTCTTCTGGTTTATCAACAAGGGGAATGCCAAGTTTTTTGATTGCTTCAACATAGCCTGGAATGCGTTCGGGGCTTATTTTTGAATCGCCAGCACAGCCTACGACGATTTGAGCGCCATCCACCCATTGATCCATAGGAACATTTTTATGAAGCAAACGCTCTGCAAAAGCAACCACATGAGAGGTATCAAAATCAAGCATTCCAAGTCGAATCATGTTACACGCTCCAACCGAGTTGGGTTCAATAACTTTCCCAATCCTAATTGAAAAGTATGAGCATGTGAAGCAGCAAGCATAAAAAGACTTGGTAAAAAGCTGTAGAC
>CAJCCR010000214.1 GCA_903960945.1 uncultured Planctomycetaceae bacterium | reverse complement strand
TTTATTAATTAGCATCGATCTTTCCCTTTTGTAGTCTTTTAGTGAAAAAAATATTTGCAGAATGTTGTTTGTTTTTTATTTGTTTAAAGCTTTACGATGCGTAGTCATTTAAGATTAGTATATCTGCCATCGTGTTCATTAGAATTTAAACTTTATCCGAGGAAGTTAAAAATGCAAATTGCTTTTAAAATAATAATGATGTTTAGTTTTGTGAGTATGTATTCTTTGATGGCGGGTGAAATTAAACTTAAAGAAACAGAGGTTGTAAGCCTTGGGGAAAATTTGAGTTTGGAGATGGTTTTGATACCCGCTGGCAAGTTCATGATGGGTTCGAATTTATTAGAAAAATGCAGAATTGATGATGAAACGCTGCATCTGGTAACAATAACAAAGCCATATTACATGGGTAAAAATGAAGTTACCCAAGAACAATGGGAATCAGTTATGGGAGATAATCCCACTAGAAGAGGAAGAGGGGCAAAATTTCCAGTGACGGATATCTCATGGGATGATTGTCAGGAGTTTATAAAGAAGTTGAATTTAAAAATGAATGGTTGTTTTAGGTTGCCTAGTGAAGCAGAGTGGGAGTATGCCAGCAGGGCTGGAGTAAACGCTGCCTATTCATTTGGTGATAAAATAACGCCCAATGATGCAAACTATGCAGGTTCA
The DNA here is from genome assembly GCA_903960945.1 of uncultured Planctomycetaceae bacterium. Classification (GTDB taxonomy): domain Bacteria; phylum Planctomycetota; class Planctomycetia; order Gemmatales; family Gemmataceae; genus UBA969. Next base: position 2,414 of record CAJCCR010000214.1, on the reverse strand, counting down.
AAAATATATGGGCCTGTAGTTGTGGGGAGTTATAAACCAAATGCTTTTGGCCTTTTTGATATGCATGGAAATGTATGGGAGTGGTGCAATGATTGGTATGGTTCATTACTCGATGGCGCTGTAACTGATCCAAAAGGTTCGTTGAGTGGGGAATATCGGGTTTTACGTGGCGGATCATTCCTTCACTTTGACTCGAATGCCCGTTCTTCCTTCAGAAACTACAACTCGGCACCTTACCGGTTTGTAAATGTTGGATTCCGACTGGCGATGTCAAAATAAATCGGTTGTTTCTGAAAAATTTACCTAAGAATTTTTTGAATTTAACCTCAGAATTAAAGGCGGGAGGATTGGCGTTATTATTGATTAGAATCGGGAAGAGTCACCTTGTGACAGAAATAAAGAAAGTGTTTGAACGGTTATTAGGTCCTGTAATGCAATTGATAATAAATAAGCTAACTGAAAAGGTAAGAATTGATGTCAAACAGTCTCCCTATTTTAACTCCGTCTCTTCAGCGTTGGATGATCCGAGTTTTGACGGGGAACTCCGCAGGGAAAGAATTTTATTTACCTTACGGAAGACTAATTCTTGGTTCTGATTCAGCAACACAGATACAAATTTTATCTCCAGGTATTTTACCTAAACAATGCGAATTTAATTTAGATTCCAACGATGCAACGATTTCCCCGATTGGAAAGGGAACCATGGTAAATGACCGTGAACTTCTGGGGCAACTGGCGATTTTCGGAGGAGATATTATTCAGATAGGAGGAATTCAGCTTCAGGTGATTGATAATAATACCTCATTCAAAAAACTCAATTTCACAATAAGTCCCTGGATGGCCAAGCTTCCAAAATGGCTTCAACTACCTATTGCTTTAGGGGTTTTGTCGTCTTTATTGCTTAGTATAATGTTATTGTCCGGAAATCTTCGTCTTGTACCTATCACCAGTATTGTCTGTGCATCCTTTGTGCCAGTTGGAACACTTTGTTATGTTTTCGAAAAATATGGTTCAACTGCGGTGTCCATCAAAAGCATTTTGATAACGGTTGGACTTGGGGCGACTCTTGGTGTTGTTGTTACCTTTATTCTTGGTATTTTTGCCCCGGACGGTAATTCATGGGCCGCCGCACCTTTTTTTGAGGAACCAGCCAAATTAATTGCAACAATTTGGTGCTGGTATAAAATCGGCTATCGTTCTCCGCTTTGCGGTTTAATATTAGGTTTTGCAGCGGGAACGGGTTTTGCAATCACCGAAACAGCGGGATATTTTGTTGAAGGGTTAAGCAATGGAGATTTCTCTTCAAGTTTATTAATTTTGTTTGTTCGAAGTGTCCTTTCGCCATTCGGGCATGGAATATGGGCTGCGTGTGTTGCCTCTGCTTGGTTTCAAATTGGTTGGCAATTTAAAGGGCATTGGCAACCGGTGTTTCTGAGGGCAATTTTAATTGCTGTGGGATTACATTTTCTTTGGAATTTACCCTTTTTTGCTTTTCCCATCAGTGCTTTTTTTAGCATAATAATTTTTAACAAATTACTGCAATCGAAAGGGGTATGGTCTGCAAAATGGTCTTTCAAACCATGATTAAATCTTTTTCGAGAACCAAAAGGTTTCTAGTCAAATAGTTTTTTGTTTGGCAAAATGAAACAAAAATTAATTATCGCAAGGAATAATCCGTAAAAGCAACAAATGTTAATTGAGGCCAATTGAAAACAAATGCATAACACACAGAGCCAGAAATTTCGCAATTTTAACATTAATAATCCTGCTGCCAGTCCAAAAATATTATTAAATCCAAATATAAATAGTACTACATTTGTTTCAAACAATATTAAGTCCGGTTTCTTCATGTCTAAAATAATGTTCCATGAATAAATGCAAATAAAAAAAACCAAGCTTATTACCGAAATAAAAATATTAATTTTCGCAATGTATTGTAAGTCTTTTTTAGGAAGATCGATAAACGATTTTATATCAGTAATTGAGTTGGCATAATCATCAATGGCTATTTCAAATGGTAGTAGCTCGATAGGCCCCGGCGGTTTTATATTAGGTGGTGTCTTGACGCTTTTTAAAATTTCATCTAGTAGTTCACCAAACTTATCACCAAACTTATCGCCATTTACGTCTGACGGACTAGGTGGTTTTTTGACACTTTTTGAAGTCTCCTCTTTTGGATGATTTTTGCGCAAGGTCATAGGTGATATTTTTTTACTTTTGCTGGCAATTGGATTTTTTAGCCAAGTTTCGATTAAATTTTCCGAGCCTAATTTCAATGCGATCGCCCACGTGGCGATGATCAATGCCGATTCTTCTTTATTTATTTTTGCGTACTGCTGAAGAATTACAATTTGTTCGGTAAGAAAATCCTGAAGATTGGTATTTGGCTCAAAATGTGTGAAGTTGTTAGTTAA
>CAJCCR010000213.1 GCA_903960945.1 uncultured Planctomycetaceae bacterium | reverse complement strand
TTATGATTCTTTGTTGGTAAAGGTTACCGCCAATGCTCTCACTTATGAAGATGCTGCCCGCAGGATGCTTCGAAGCCTGAATGAATTTAGGATTCGTGGAGTAAAAACGAACATACCGTTTCTTATTAATCTGGTGAATCATCAGGATTTTCTGAATGGCTTGTGTACTACAAGATTCATCGATGAAACTCCGACTTTGCTGGATCTGCCTTTTCGTCAAGATCGAGCAACAAGGTTGCTGCGATACTTGGGTGAAATTATTGTAAATGGTCATCCTGATATCAAACGTAACAGCAATAGTGTCAAAGAATCGGTGCAGCAAGAGCCAGAATTAGGGCCAAAGGTGTTGGCTTCGATTGGTAAAAACATACCCAAAGGTACCCGAGACATCTTTAAAGAGCTCGGAGCTGAAAAGTTTTCGCAGTGGCTGAGAAAAGAGAAAAAGCTCTGGATCACTGACACAACATTTAGGGATGCTCACCAATCCTTATTGGCGACTAGAATGCGAACCCGGGACATGTTACGGATCGCGCCTTTCTATGCAGCCCGGTTAAGCGGGCTATTTTCGCTCGAAATGTGGGGCGGCGCTACATTCGATACTTCCATGCGATTCCTCAAAGAATCCCCTTGGGATCGCTTAGCTGAGATGCGTGAAAGGGTTCCCAATATTCTGTTTCAGATGCTACTTCGCTCTGCCAACGCTGTCGGGTATACGAGTTACCCAGATAATGTTGTTCAGCGTTTTGTTAAAGAAGCTGGCATGGCTGGGGTTGATGTATTTCGCGTTTTTGATGCGCTTAATGGAATTCCCAACCTTCAGCTTGCCATCGATGCTGTTAGAGATTCTGGCATGATTTGTGAGGCTGCAATTTGCTACACCGGAGATATTCTCGACTCTAAGCGCTCTAAGTATAACCTTGCCTATTATGTGGATTTGGCAAAACAATTAGAGAAGCTTGGCGCAAATATCATTGCCATCAAAGATATGGCAGGGCTGCTAAAACCTTGGGCGGCACAAAAACTGGTCCACGCATTAAGGCAGGAAGTTTCCCTGCCAATCCATTTTCATACACACGATTGTGCAGGTGGACAAGTTGCATCCTTGCTGTTCGCAGCTTCTGAATCTGTTGATGTGGTTGATGCTGCCATGGCTCCTTTTTCTGGCATGACTAGCCAACCCAGCCTCAATGTTTTGGTAGAGGCTCTTAAGTTTCAAGATCGTGACCCCGATTTGGATCGTGAAGCACTCCATGAGGTTTCCCTTTATTGGGAAGCAGTTCGTGCCATGTATTCTCCTTTTGAAACCGGGCAATTAGCCCCAACCGCAGATGTTTATATCAACGAAATGCCCGGCGGGCAGTATACCAACCTTTATCAGCAAGCCAAAGCGGTGGGGCTTGGAGATCGTTGGCGCGAAGTTTGTGAAATGTACACTCAAGTCAACCTTATGTTTGGTGATATTGTCAAAGTGACGCCAACTTCCAAAGTGGTAGGCGACATGGCTTTATTCATGGTTGGTAATGGTATAACTAGGCATGACATTGAAAATGGAACGCGAGAGCTTTCATTTCCCGAGTCTGTGGTGGAATTTTTTGAAGGAAGGTTAGGCGAGCCTTTGGGGGGATTTCCTAAAGCTTTGCAAACAAAAGTTCTCAAGGGTAGGAAGCCGATTCTTGGTAGACCCGGTGCCTCTCTTCCTGCTGCAGATTTTGAGGCATCTAGATTGCAATTGGAAAAGAGCACTGGCATCTCCCATGGAATCTTAGAAGTGCTTAGTTATATCCTTTACCCAAAAGTGTTCCCAGAATTTGTTGAACATCAAAAACGCTATTCTGATACCAGTGTTTTGCCTACCCCGGTTTTCTTTCATGGTATGCATCCTGGGGATGAAACTAGTATTGAAATCGAACAAGGCAAAACCCTTATTCTGAAATACCTTACCGTTGGTGAACCCCATGCAGATGGCACTAGAACGGTGTTTTTTGAACTCAATGGGCAACCCCGTGAAGTTGTTACCCTTGATAAATCATTAACTGCCAAAACAGCGGCAAGGCCCAAGGCAACCCCGGGCAATCCTTTGGAAATTGCTGCACCTATGCCTGGCGTTATTTCGAAAATGCTTGTTGCAACAGGCGAAGAAGTTAGCCCAGGGCAGAAGCTTTTTGTGCTTGAAGCCATGAAAATGGAAACCACGGTTTGTGCTGAAAAACCCGGTATTGCTTCGCTTATTACCGTTTCAGCAGGGGGTCAGGTTGAAGGCGGGGATTTGGTCGTCAAGCTTGAACCTATTTAGCTTTTACTTTTATAGCCCAAGTCTTTTGGGTTTCTTTATCCAATTCTTGCAAACTGATTGGTTTCCAAGTATTGTAGACTATTAATGTTATACATTTTTATGTTCGATTTTTATTCTTTGCAGGGATGATTCCATGAGCGTGCTGAAAATCTTGAAGGGCCATAACGAAGGTAACGAAATTTCTTTAAATGGCGACCGCTTTGCCCTTGGTAGGAATCCCGATTGCGCCATTATCATTCCTATTACCTCGGTAAGTAGAGAACACGCTTTTATCCTTAGAGTTCAAGGCCAGTATTTTCTTGAAGATAATAAAAGCCGTAACGGTACTTTTTTGAACGAGCAACAGATTACAGGCAGAGTTCCACTTAAAAACAATGATCAAATTCGCATCTGTGATTTTGTTGTTGCTTTTCAATCTAAACAAAGCGTTGATCTAGCCGCCCTCGATATGGATGATGATAAGGGCGAAGATACTTCCAGTACAGTTCATGCAACCATTAATGCAAGTAGCCAGCAGTTGCTTGAAACACAACCTGCAGAAAAACTCAGGCTATTGCTGGAAATTACAAGTTCGCTTAGCAAGGTGCTGGAACTTGACAAGCTTTTGCCCACAACAGTAGATTGTATGTTTCAGTTGTTCAAACAAGCCGATCGCTGTTTTATCATCATGGGTGATACAAACACGAATAAGTTTATACCTAGGGTAATAAAAACCCGAAGGCCACAAGACGAAACCAGCGCAAGATTCAGCAAAAGTATTGTTAAACAGTGCTTGGAGCAGAAGCAGGCATTTTTGAGTGATGATGCCAGCCAAGATAGTAGGATGCAAACCAGCCAGAGTATTGTGGATTTTAAAATTCGTTCTGTGATGTGCGTGCCTTTGTGTGGTGTTGCAGGTCAGGCTTTTGGCGTTATTCAGGTTGATACGCAGGATCGCAGCAAGAAGTTTACTCAAGACGATCTCAAATTGCTTTGGGGCGTTGCAAATCAAGCCGGTGCTGCAATGGAAAACGCCAAATTCCATCAAAGCTCCCTCTTGCAGGAAAGAATCAGGCGCGATCTTGAGCTTGCGAATCAAGTTCAAAAAAGCTTTCTACCTGTAGGCTTCCCTGAGATTCCGGGCTATGATTTTGCTGCTCATTACCAGCCTGCCCAAGAAATTGGCGGGGATTACTATGGGTTTATTCCCATGTCTGGTAATCGCATGGGGGTTGCGGTAGGCGACGTTGCAGGCAAAGGTATTCCCGCCGCTCTACTCATGGCAAAGCTTTCTTCCGAAACACGCTTGGCTCTTTTAATGGAACCATCACCCGCTGAAGCCATCACAAAGCTTAATGATGTTCTTTATCCCCATACAAGCCAGTTGGATCGCTTTGTTACTTTAATTCTTGCTGTTTTAAACCCTGATCACAAGGTTACTGTGGTTAATGCAGGCCATATGGCACCGATTATTGTTAAGGGCGATGGATCGCCTCCTTATGATTCCGTCAGTCTTGATACTGCGGGCGTTATGCTAGGCATCCTTGATGGTTTTCCTTATGAATTCGCTGAGTTTCAACTAGAACCCAATCAATGCATGATTCTTTATTCTGACGGGGTTCCCGATGCCATGACTGTTGGCGATGTTCCGTTTGTAAGTAAGGAAAGAAACAGGGATGGGTTGAGGGATTGCCTTATTGGGATAACCGATACTTCTGCTAAAAATGTGCTTAGCTGTATTGTGGAAGCAATCAAAAAGCATACTGTGGGCAGGCTTTATCCACATGATGATATTACTATTGTCACAGTTCATCGCAAAGCATAATTAACCATTGATTTTTCAGGATCTTAATGCCCACTTTCACAGAACCAGAAGTTGTAAATGATACGAGGATTTTGCCTCCTTATCATGTCATTTTGCTGAATGATGAAGATCATACTTATCAGTATGTGATTCATATGCTGCAAACATTGTTTGGCCATCCCCAGGAGCGAGGCTTTCAGCTTGCGGTTGAAGTCGATAAAAAGGGAAGGGCGATTGTTTTCACTACTTCCAAGGAACACGCCGAATTTAAGCGTGATCAAATTCATGCTTTTGGGCCTGATCCTCTTAGTAGCAAAAATTGCAAAGGCTCGATGAGTGCAGTCATCGAGCCTTCGTTTTAAATTTGTTAAACTATTGTCTATTATGAACCAAAGCGGATTTTTAGCAACGCTGAACTTACTGCGTTTCTTACATTTGAATCTTCATCATTTAATGCTTTTTGCAGCGTGGGGATTTGTGCTTCCGCTAATTTTCCAAACTTCCCTAATGTTTCCGCTGCTTTGATTCGTACCTTCGCTTCACTCGATTCCAGGTTTTTTGCAACAGCTCCAAGGGTAGGAGATCCATCCGTACCTAAACTTACCGCAGCATTCATCATCGCAATCCTAGAGTCAGAGTCGCCACGGGCAATCATCTTTTCTAACGAAGGGATTGCTTTTGCGCCTTCCTTGCCATACTTATTCAATGCTTTTGCAGCTTCAATTCGAATGTCGAGGTCTTCGTCAAGAAGGCATTTTGCTAGTACTGGTACTGCAATTTCGGGTTTTAATGGGGCAGATCGGCCTAATGCCCTAACAGCGGCATATTTCACCATAAGGTTTGAGTCGGTGGTTGCAACACTTGCAAGTTTTCTAAAGAGAAAGAGTTCTTTTTCATTTATGATTCTTGCAGTAATATCAGGCATACTTAAAAAACCTTCAATAATATCTACGCCATTTAATCGAATCCTTAAATGTGTATCGGATAAAACCATGATCAAATCTTCAATGATTTCCTTGAAATCATTTCCTTCAGGAATGATGTCATATGTGATTAGTTTTGGATTAGGATTTGGAGCATTTCCTGCAAGGGTGTCAAGTTTGTTTAAAATAGTTTCAAATTCTATTAGCTTTTTTCTAATAACTACAAGGTCTTCAACAACATCGAGGCTTGCAACTCGTACAAAAATATCAGCTTCAAAGTTTGTCGCATGATCAGTTAGTTCGCGCATATTGTCGCGAAACGAATTGATCAAAGGTAATTCGAATGCTAGCCCTTCTCTAAAGCTTTTAGTGCGTAATGCAATAATGTCGGGCCTTTCAAGCATTGTCATTTCTGCTTCACGAATTGGAATAATATAATCAACATCCGCCAAGGTTGATGTTGCTTGCTTGCAGGCCAATGTGCCTTGTTCTCTTACTATAAAATCCTTATCTTTTAGGGCACGAACACCAAGCGGGAAGCACAACTTGCTTGTTGTTAATAGATCATTGACTAAGTCTAAATTGTCTCTTTCGCGCACCACGCGGATTTGTTTAAGCAATTGGCTCACTGTACTAAGCCTTGTTTTTAGGCTTTCAGCAGCAGCTCGACGGATTGGTAAGGTATTCGAGGGTTTTATTTCCATTAGATCTGAAATAGTCGCAGCAAATAAATCAGATTTTGACTCTATTTTTCCCAATGCCATCACTGAAGCAATCACGACTTTTGGATTTTTGCTTTTAGTTAGCAATGCTAGTTGGGGCGCTAAGGTGCTGAGTTCTGCTCTTAAGAAACGGCTTCGTTGCGCAATTTGATCCAGTGATTCCGAAGTTTCATCAACAAGATTGGCAGAGGCTGTTTCGCCTATCAAGATTGCTAAATCGGTTTTTGCATCGTCTTCGCCTTCTTTTAGTAGTTTCAACGCAGTTGTTTTGAATTTCTGGATTACCGCTGTTCGAACTTCACCATTGATGTCAGCAATTCTTTTGTTTCCCTCAATGTATTGCCAGTCGGGCATTAAAATGATTTTACTTAAATCACCTAATGCGTTTGTTTTGTTAAGAATGATTAGAAGTTTGTTTTTTCGATCCTCATCGCCACGATTAAGAAAAGTTCTTTTAAAAAGCTCTGTCGAATCGATAGGGAAAGGTTCTGCATGAATGAATGTATTCACGCAGAAGGCCATAAGTAATCCAAGTGCCATTTGTTTTTTTGAGCAAGATAGTAATTGCATGCCACACCTTGTTTAAATTTTCGCAAGTCATTGATATTATAAAATACCTTCATCTATAATATTGCTCAAAAACTACGATGAAGCTATTTTGCGAACAAAATTAACTTTAATATAATTGTCGAACAAATGCCCTAATCCCTACAAAACTACTCGGCATTCCGTGCATATTCATCATTTTTGACATAATCTTCATAATTAAAACTGTTTTTGTGCAAGGACTGTTAATCTGGGAGTTTTTTAAACAGTGTTTTTTTGCCCTAAAGGTTTTCAAAAAAGTATGGGAAACTTGTTAACTCTTGGAGAGAGAATGAATTACGAAACCAGCTAGAAAACCAAATAAGAACGTTATCACAATAATTAAAATGGTTTTGTTCGACTGCAATAATCTTTTCCAAGGTATTGGGCCTGAAGATTCTTGGCCTGGTGAGGTTAATTGCACAACATCAAACATTGGATTGTCATCATCGAATTCGTCAAAATAAACTGGTGGCGGCGGTGGGGAAAGCATGCCTTTTGTGGGGGTTGCGAGTATCATGTCTGGATTCATCGACTCTAAGGCGTTTTCTTTTGCCTTGATTAAAGGTGCTTTCCCTGGCACCACTCCTTCGGGGGTTCCTTTAGCAGTTGTTGGAGTTCCATCGGCAACGGCAGGAACTTTTACATACTTGTAACACGATGGGCATTGAACTTGCAGGCCGCCTTTTCTTCGGGTGATACTAAGTTTAGAATCACAGTACTTGCATCGAAAATGAATTGGCATTGTTTTCCCCTATTAAGAATAACTTTAACATTGAAACATGTTAAAATCATTCTTGTTCATCAACTGTTTATAATAGCTTTATGTTCATGATTGTAAAAAAGAATCTTGAAAATAGGCAGTCTTAAGCACAATGGGTTTTCAAATGAATTTAGCTTTAAGAACTTTATCTCTTGTTTTGATTGGGTTGATTCTTTGTTGTTCTGTTTTTGCTGATATTGTTATTTTAAAAGACGGTTTTATTCTGCAAGGAACGGTGAAGCGCGAAAGTGTTACTGAATTCGACCCCGTTAGTAAAGAACCTGTGATCATTCCCAAAGGTTTTTACATGGTCGATGATGGTGCAAGGCGTATTTACTTTAACCCCAATTTGGTTCGTACCCTTGATAAGCGCGACCCCATTCAGGAAGAACGATGGATTCATAATAAAGCTATTTATATTCCAAATGGTAAAGGTGCTCCCCCTTTCTGGGCGGAAGTTGAGGCTACCGATTGGGATTCTAAATGGGAGCGCACCTTAAAATACCGGAGTCCTGTCGGGTTGGTTGGCGTTTTTCAGCACATTTCGAATCTTTCCTCTTATTCTATCAGGGTGGATGCTGCAAGTAAGTTTGTTTGGAGTTCAATGTACCTAACTCAGGAGTTAGGTTCTAAAAAAGTGATTAGTTTGATTAAATCCCATCCTGATTTTCAAAACACAGACAAAATCAAACCCGAAGAAATGGCATCTCGCAGATTCAAGCTGGTTGATTTTCTTGCTCAGGCTGGTTGGTTTGAAGATAGTGAAAAAGAACTTAAATCCTTGGCCAAGGATCTTCCAGAGCATAAGGACCGGACCGATAAAGCTCAGGAGGTAATTGAATCCCTTCGTGGCAGAGAAAGGTTGGAAAAAATAAAACGGATCATTGGCGCAGGTCGACTCTCAGAGGCCAGAAAACTACTTGATTCATTCCCAATGGTAGAAGCTAAAGATAAAGTTCTTACCGAAATTCAGTCATTGCAATCTAAACTTGAAAAAGCATTGGAACAATTTCTTCTAGCTCAAAAAAACCTTGTTTATCTTTCTTCCGCTCTTTCAGAAAAAAAATCAGACCCCGTTCTTATTAAGGCAGTTGATAATCTGCAAAAAATCATCACGGAAGAATCTATCGATAGGCTGGATGCTTTTTTAAGCATTTCAAAACAAAAAAATAATGATAGTTCCACAGCGACTCTTGGTGAATTAGAAAAAGCAGCAGCCCTGGCAATCAGCGGTTGGGTTATGGGTAATTCCTCTGCGGACCCCAACCCGATTTCCGCTAAAAGGCTTTGGCTAACAAGAACTTTTATCATTGATTTTATTAAGGCGGAAAATTCTTCATCACGAAAAGGTGCATTTGATGCGTTTTTAAACAAATATCCTTCTGCGAAAGCCGAAGAAGTAGGGCAGGTTTTATTGCAAACTATCCTGCCGATTGATTCAAAGCCCTCAGGCAAAGTAGTAGAAAAAGAACTTACCTCGGGCAAAAGCGTAGGTGCTAAATATTCCATTCGCTATCCTGTTGATGCAAACCCAAATAGGCTTTATCCGTTATTAGTTGTTTTTCCTGGCACAAATGAATCTGTTGATTCAATGTTGGAAAAATGGGCGCCTTTTGCTGATGAGTATGGGTTTATTCTTTTAGGTTATCATTGGCAAATTGGGGGCGTTGGTTATGCTTTCTCGGATAAAGAACACTATGCTGTTCTTGATATACTTCGAGATGCCCGATTAAATTCGCCTGTAGATCCAGATAAGGTTTTTCTTTTTGGTTATGAACAAGGTGCTTCGGTTGCTTTCGATCTTGGATTGTCTCATCCAGATCAATTTGCAGGGGTTATTCCCATGAGCACCACTATTCTTGATATGTTCATTGAAAAGTATTGGCGTAACGGGCAGTACCTGCCGTTTTATGTTGTTAATGGAGACCGATCAGGTGATACAAATCTTAAAACTCGACAAATGTTTACGAACTGGATGCCACGCGGTTACCCTTCCATTTGGAGCCAGTATAAGGGGCGTGGTGTAGAGTTCTTTTCTGCGGAATTACCTTTTATTTGCGATTGGATGCGAGGTAAATCGCGGGTTTTCCCTATGAATCAATTAGGTTCGGATGGTGGTGGCTCCATTTTGGGCAATGAATTTCAATCAACCCGCTTCTGCGATAATCAGTTTTATTGGATTGGTTCAGATACAATTAATGAAAATAGGCTTAATTACCCTCAAACTTGGAAGCAAAATCTTCAGCCTGCCAGTTTCTTTGCCAAATCGGATGTTGCTACCAATACGGTTACAATAAAAACCTACGGTATGAAAAACTTCTATCTCTTGTTTGGTAAAAATTCCAAAGGTGAATCACAGATCGATTTTGATAAACCTGTTTCGGTAACTTCCAATTTGATTTCCAAATGGAACGGCAAGGTCACTCCTTCTCTCGATACCCTGATGGAAACTTTTCTCGAAACGGGCGATAGAAAAAATCATGTTTATGCTAAAGTTCTAATCAAACCATAAATAAAAAAGGGGACTGTCAAACAGTCCCCTTAAACCAAATAAGTTTTACTTAAGCTTTAATTACAGACAAAATAGTGATGTCTTCATTTGGAACATCGCCGTGACCCATTTTGTTTCCGGTTTGTACACCTTCAATGGTATCGAGGACTTCCATTCCAGAGGTTACTTTGCCAAAAACGCAGTAACCAGCACCATCGCCTGAATTGGCTTTGTCTAAAAACCCATTATCTTTAACATTGATAAAAAATTGGCTCGAAGCGCTATCAGGGTCTGGGGTACGAGCCATGGCAATAGTGCCCCGAAGATTGGTAAGCCCATTGAAGGATTCGTTTTTAATGTTTCCTTTGGTTGCTTTTTGTTTCATACCGGGGTTAAAACCACCGCCTTGGATCATGAATTTTTTAATGACCCGATGAAAAATGGTGCCATCAAAGAACTTGTCTTCCACATAAGACAAGAAGTTCTTGACGGTGATTGGAGCAGCTTTTTCATCTAGTTCGATGGTGAATTCGCCTTTGGATGTAGTAACTTTAACACTTGGATTCGCCATGATATTTCTCTTTCTTAATGAGGGTTATTTAACACGAGTGATAGATTTGATGACTACATCTTTAGTTGGCACATCGCCAATTTGCCCTTGAATGGCCATTGTTTCAACTTTGCGGATTTTATCAACCACATCCATGCCATCAATAACCTTGCCAAAAACGCAGTACTTTGGCTGATCAAGTTTGGCATTATTTACAGTGTTGATGAAAAATTGACTGGTTGCGCTATCTAAAACATTGGTTCGAGCCATGGCGATGGAGCCACGAACATTAGAAAGCCCGTTGCCAGATTCATTTTTGATAGGGGCTTTGGTTTTCTTTTGTTTCTTTTCGAAATCTGAAATCACTTTGGCATCTTGAAGGCCGGTTTCAAAACCACCACCTTGTATCATGAAGTCTGCGATAACGCGGTGAAAAATAGTGCCATCGTAAAACTTTTCGTCTACATAAGAAAGGAAGTTTTTGACGCTTATGGGTGCAGCCTCATGATTAAGCTCTACTTTGATATCTCCAAGGGATGTTTCAATATTTACGACAGTTCTTTTTTCTTGAGCAAACGCACAGGAAGTAAAAGACCCCGTTATAATTGAAAATAGCGACATAGCTAAAAAGAAACGCATAGCATAAACTCCTGATGAATGGTTAAAGGATTGAGAAATATTATCATTTTTCTTGATTGTTGTCTTCCCTCAAATCGTAAAAGTTTAAATCGCCGAGATTTTTTTTCAGATGGTTGTGTTTTTTGCTATCCTTTCGCTAAACTTACCTTAGATACTTATCGCTTTTGGAGAAAAGCAATTTTATGCTGCCACTTGAAACAATTGAAAAACCAGTTCCCGGGAAAAGATTGCCCTCTTGGATGAAAAAGCAATTCCCTGTAGGCAATGAGAATTCTTTTACGCAATCATTGCTGGACGAATTGAAACTTGAAACAGTCTGTGAAAATGCTCGTTGCCCAAACAGGGCAGAGTGCTACTCCAGAAAAACTGCAACATTTATGGTGCTTGGTAATGTCTGCACCCGACCCTGCGGTTTTTGTTCGGTCCCAAAGGGTGAACCTCTGCATGTGGAAGATGATGAACCTGATCGCGTAGCAGAAGCTGCCTTTAGATTAGGATTGCGTTTTGTTGTTATAACTTCGGTTACCAGAGATGATCTCCCAGATGGAGGCGCTGATCATTTTCGCAAGTGTATACTTGCAGTTAGAAAAAAGACTGGCGCCGCTGTAGAAGTTCTTACACCTGATTTTCAAGGTGATATGGCTGCTGTTGATATCGTGCTTTCTGCAGATCCCGAAGTTTTTAATCACAACATGGAAACTGTTCCAAGGCTGTACAAAAAGGCGCGGGGCAGGGCGATCTATGAACGAAGCCTTGCTGTTCTCCACCATTCAAAAAAAACCAAGCCTCATATTGTCACCAAATCAAGTATTATGCTTGGTATGGGCGAAACCAACGATGAATTGATGGAAGTTTTTGCAGATCTTAGAACCGTCGATTGCGATACGCTTACCTTAGGGCAATATCTTTCTCCAACCTTGAAACATATGCCAATAGCCCGTTTTGTTCCCCCTGAAGAATTTGATTATCTTGCTGTTCTTGCTCGTTCACTAGGATTTAAAAAAGTTGTTGCAGGTCCTTTTGTTCGTTCCAGCTATCATGCCGATGAAATGGCTGAAGTAAATCTTCACCCTGTCAATATCCATTAAATTGTGAGATCAGTTGCCATGCCTCAGGGACTGTTCGTCAGTATGGATGGCTTGGATGGTTGTGGAAAATCAACCCAAGTCAAAAATTTGGCTGATAGGCTTGGTGCTTTAGGCATTAAAACAACAACATGTGTTGACCCCGGTGGAACTGAAATCGGGAAGATGCTGCGTGAAATTCTTTTGCACCATAAAACGCATATTGCAACCCGTTGCGAAGCTCTTTTATTTATGGCCAGCCGCGCCCAACTTGTTGATCAAGTTATCTTGCCTGCGCTCGGGAATGGTGAAGTTGTTATCTCTGATAGGTATCTATTTGCCAACATCGTGTATCAGGGATATGCGGGTGGTTTAGACCCGGACCAAATTTGGCAGACAGGCATGTTATCTACTGCTGGTTTAATTCCAGATATTACATTTCTACTTGATCTACCAGTTTCGGTTTCACGCCAAAGAGTAGGGAAACCTTCCGATCGCATGGAGCAACGGTCAGATGAGTATTTTGAGAAAGTAAGGCAGGGCTTTTTAACAGAATCGAAGGTTGGAAGGCAAAAAATCAAAGTTCTTGATGCATTACTTCCTGCAAGCATAGTTGGAAACTTGATATTTGCAGAAGTAAAAGATTTGCTCGAAATGAAGAAGTCGTAACGAATCACTCATTAGGTAGAAAGATTTTCATTGTCCTGGAAAGATATCGTAGGCCATGAAAGCCAGATTAAGTATTTGATCCATGCTTGGCAAACAAACCGGCTTGGTCAGGCGTACTTTTTCCATGGGCCTGATGGGGTTGGTAAACGAACCCTTGCCATCGAGTTTGGTAAGGCGCTTTTGTGTCAATCCAACAATAATTATGAAGCATGTGGGGTATGCGCTTCCTGTAAATTAGTTGAAGCGGAGAACCATCCAGATTTGCAAACGAATGGCTGCCCCAAGGATGTGCACGAGTTCCCCCGTGAATTAATGAAAGAGATTTGCGAAGGTTTTTTTCTTAAGGCCTCTCGAGGTGGTGCAAAGGTGCTGGTGATTGATGATTGTGATCTTTTAAATGAAGAATCAGGAAATATTTTTCTTAAATCATTGGAAGAGCCGCCCCCACATTCCATCATATTTTTGATAGGAACTAGCGTAGAGCGCCAGCTAGAAACAATTCTTTCCCGTTGCCAAAAATTGGCCTTTCACGGGCTGAATCAAAGTGAAATTGCAAAGGTGTTTGCGATCAACCAAATTGATGGTAGTTTTGATTTAAACAAAATTACAAGTGCGTGTGGTGGCTCTGTTTCCCAAGCTATCATGCTGACTAACCCTGAATTTTCTCAAGTAGAAGATTCTTTTTTCGCAGAAATTGTTATGCCAATCCCCGACCCCGTTAAGCTCGTTAAAATGATAATGGATTTTATTGAGGGTGCAGGAAAAGAAACTTCTGGGCAAAGGGTTAGGGCAAGATGGTTGGTCCACGGAACGCTTTCCTGGCTTCGAGGTCAGATAATATTGAAAAGCAATTCGGATGATTTAAAACCACGCCCTCGGTTCCAATTGCTTGAAACGGTTAGCATTGAAAAAGTTCTGGCAATGCTGGAGGTTTGTTTTCAGGCAGAATATCAAATTCAAAGAAGAGTCCAACTTAGCCTTACGATTCAGTGGTGGGTTGATGGCTTGATTTGGGCTGATTCTTTAAACGATTTTGATTCCCATGTTGGTGCGCTCTAATCAAATTTCAATTAAATGCGTTGTTGTTGCCTGCCAATTGCGAAATAAATTAATGTTTATTTCCAACAATTGTTGGCAATGCTTCAAGAAAGAGTTCTTCATTAAGCCATCTTCGAAAAGTTGGTTTTTAACGGAAGTTTGGATGAGGGTTATCTGTTCTATGTGAAAATACAAATCATTAATCGTACCTAAAATTGCTTGGCCTGTTTTAAGTGCTTCGTATAGAACCTGCGATTTTTCAATAGGGATTGCGTCCCCAATGATTTCTAACCCATAACGAAGAAACTTGATTTTAAGTCGGAAAGCGTGCAATTCTTCTTTGGAATAAGCAATTGTCTTAATGCTATTTTTAAAATCATCAACAATTTTCATCAGGCTTAACTTGGACCACTCATAAAAGCTGATTGATGCGGGTTCATTATCTGTCGTAAATAATTTGGATATGGTTTTTAAAAGGCGAGATGCAAGTTTATCGGCTTTTGCTCTAAAGAATATTATTGCTTTTTTTTCAAATCTGTTTCGGTTGGCCCATATAACCCCTTGTAAAAATAAGTCCTTATTTTCTAAAGTTGATTCGTTATTATATATATTGCAGGTATTGTAAAAAACATCCCAATTTCGCATCGGTCCAAAATGGTTCATCAGATTTTTTGTTCGAACTAGCGGTTTTATCAAGATCTTTTTTGAAACTACTTGTTTGAATAATTTGATAGCACTAATCAAGCGCCTGCTTTTAACCCTTGTTTTATGTACCAGATTTGGTGATAAAGTGTTGGTTTTGTTCTGCTTGCGTAATACTTTTTCCAGAGATTGAAGCCGTTTTATCAATATTTTTTTATAGCCATCACTGAGTGATGTTTCTTGGTTTATTTCAGGCTGCCAGGTGGTGTTTGGTTGATTGATTGTCATGATTGAAATAGGGGTTTATTGGTTTCGGTTTGTTCACTGGATTTCATGAAATATTGATTATCGATTCCTAATCCTTCCTGCATCAAAAGCGATTTTATTATCAGAGCGGTTGCAGGCGAAGTTTGCAATCCTTGGCGAAAATGTCCGGTTGCGAAATATAAGTTATCTGATGCCGGTGATTTTCCTATTAGGGGTGAACTTTTGCTGGAACCAGGTCGCAAGCCTGACCAGTGGTCAATTATTTTTGCATTAGCAAATTCTGGAATTAGATCGCAGGCTATTTTTAAAAGATGTTCCTTCCCCTCTACAGTGGTGCCCCCATTGAATCCCACTTCTTCTTCCGTTGAACCAACTAATACCAAGCCTTCTCCTCTAGGAACGATGTAGTGTTTGTCTTTAAGGATTATTTCTTTTAAGGGAAGAGTAGATTGTAATAAAAGCATTTGCCCCCTGACAGGGAAGATTTGCGTGTCAATTCGTTCGTGTTTTAAAAAATCGCCTGACCAAGGTCCTGCCGTGATAATAAATTGGTCCGCTGTGAAAATACCGGTTTCTGATTCTAAGCCTAAAACTCGGTCTCCTTTTTTCATTATGCTTGTTATTTTGCAATCATTGTAAAATCGAACTCCTAGTAGTTTGCAAGCTTCTGCTAAAGCTTTTAAATGCCTTGGATTTCTAATTTGTGCCATTTCTGGGAAATAGGTGGTTTTGCAACCTCTTAGATTAAGGTGCGGATTTAAAGTTTTTAGATCGAGTGAGTTTATTCTTTCAAAAAGGATATTTTCATTGGTCCAAGCCAATTCAGTTGATTCTTCATAATTAGGGGTTAATTCCAAGCCACCACATTTTAAGTAGCCATTGTTAATCGTGGTTGTTTGCAGAAGTTCCTCTGATAAGGTAGGAAAAAGTGCAGAGCTTTTTGCCCTTAACCAATCAATGGGGTTTGCTGCCAGATTTGGGTTCCCTGGTGGAATAATACCAGCCCCAGCCCAAGATGCTTTGCGGTACGGTAAAAACTGATCTATCAAGCTGACCTTGATTTTGTTTTTTGCAAGTTCATAGGCGGTATTAAGCCCAATGACTCCCGCACCAACAATTATTACATCTTGTGATTCCATATTGTTTTTATAGGGAAATAAGTCTTATGTTTCCGAACGATTATTGAGTAAAATCTTAGTATCCCTAAAATAATATTTTACATAATATCGATTGGATGGAATCTGTGGCTTTCGATTTGCATACCTTAGAACTGTTGCAGTTCCCAAAAATCCGAGAAATGGCAGCATCCTACTGCTTTACTTCGTTGGGAAAAGAACGCGCATCTCAGATGAATAGGGTGGATAGCTTTGATGTTTTGCGTGATGAAATCCTTCTTGTAACCGAGATGGTTAAAAGTCTTTCGCTTGGCCAAACACCACCTTTTGCGGGATTGTCAGATATTCGCTTATTGGTGAGGCGTGCGTCCATTGGCTCGCAACTTACGGCAGAACAACTTCTTCAGGTTTCAGATGCGTTGGTATGTACGGGGCATATGTATCGTTATCGAATGCGATTGCATGAAACGCTTATGACTTTATCTGAGTTACTGGCCCCGGTCGAAGATTTTAGTCTTACCGCAAAAATGATTCAAGGTTGCATTGATCCAAGGGGACAGGTTTTGGATATGGCGAGCCCTGAACTTGGCGCGGTTCGGTTGAAAATTTCCGTTATTGAAGAAGCAATTCAAGTTCAGATTCGAAAAATAATTTCAGACCCCGAGATCAAAAAAATCTTGCGCTATCCAAATGCAACTTTTAGTGGGGATCATTGTGTTTTGCCGATTCCTGCCAATCACCGGATGAAAATCCAGGGCGTGGTTCATCGTACCAGCAGCACTGGGGATACGCTTTATATCGAACCCGCCCGAGTTGCAAAACTTAGCTCTGAAAGGTCTATTCTAAAGGCGGAAGAACTTCGGGAAATAGGGAAAATCTTACGAAGGCTTAGCTCCGAAGTCGGAAAAAATGCGATTACAATTACTTCTTCTCTCGAGATTCTGGCTCATCTTGATTTGGTTTATGGCAAAGCTAAATTTAGCAATGCTTTTCTTATGGTTCCTCCGATCATTGATAAAGGTGCGCTGCTATTACTTAAACAAGCACGACATCCTCTTGTTGAAGATTTGCTGAACAAGCAAAGTGTTTTGCAGAGTTCCAGCGCAGAACCTAAAAAAATTGTTCCCATTGATGTTACCTTGGGGAGTGATTACAGGTTGTTGGTGATAACTGGCCCAAATACAGGTGGTAAGACCATCTCATTAAAAACAGTAGGGCTTTTGACAGTAATGGCATTGTCTGGAATGCATATCCCAGCTTTTGATGGTTGCATTATTCCCAAACTGGATAATGTATATGCAGACATCGGAGACGAGCAAAGTATTGAGCAATCGTTGAGTACATTCAGTTCTCATATATCCAGAATTTCGGAGATATTTAAAAAAGTTGGCGGAAAATGCCTTGTGTTATTAGATGAAATGGGTGCAGGCACCGATCCAATCGAGGGCGCAGCCTTGGGCCGTGCGATTCTTGATGGGTTGGGAGAGAAAAATTGTCTTGGCATGGTCACCACCCATCTTGGTGATTTGAAATCTTATGCCCTTGATCATGATTTTGCCCAAAATGCCGCTGTTGAATTTGATTTGGAAACATTGCGTCCAACCTATAGATTGCTGACTGGAAGGTTTGGAAAAAGCAATGCATTGAAGATTGCAAAGCGTCTTGATTTTCCCATGGAGCTATTAAGAAAAGCCCATCGGCATCTTAAAAAGAAACGCAAAGGTCGAAAGTTGTTGAAGTTGCAGAGGGAGAAACAGGAAATTTCAATTGAGCATTCTCTGGTTTTGCAGGCTGATGTTGAGGCTCGTAAGCAAGATATTTTAATTAAACAACAAGAAGCTGCAAAACAACGAGAGATTGATAAAGCCAAAGCATTGTCTGACTTTCGTTTACAGTTGAAAGCTGGAGATGTTGTATTGGTGCAAAGGTTCGATAAGCAAGGCCGTATTGTTCGGATTGATCAGAAGAAGGGTCAGGCGAAAATAAACATAGGTCTTGGAGAATGGGAGATTCCCATTGGAGAAATATTTCCTATTGTTCAAAATGATTAAGATTGATCAGTTGATAAGTTAATCAATTCTTATGATTCGTTTTTGATTATTAAGCAATCTTCACTTTGCTTGTATCCAATTAGATTTAGCATTTCAGGTTTAACTTTTGCAAGAAAACTTAGCATTATTCCTACAGTCAATCCCTCAACAATCGCTAGCGGGAGATGAATCATGCAAGTGATAAAGATAATTGGTTCTAGATTTGGAACAGCACAAACCAGCATGATTGAAGTATGTAAAAGTATGGTAAAAAGAACACCAAGTAAGCCGATGAAAAAACCTAGTGCAAACATCATTCCATTTCTTGATTTGAAAAAAATCCACGTTGTAACTACAGAAAGAATCATGAAGCCAATGATTGATAGGGGGGAAGTCAAAAACAACAAGACATGTTTGATGATTTCCGATTTTTCATCATATTTAAATTGCCAAGCGAGCATAAGAATTCCTGCAGTGACTGCAAAAATGCTGGCACTTATTAAGAAAAAGCAAATGGTTAATTGGGTGTAAGGTTTGCCTAGGATGAGCGGTTTTTGAATGATTTTTGCAAATGGGTTCATCAATAGGGCAGGAATGGTCATGACGCAAATATTAAGCCCTAGGGATAGAAAGCCGCCATGGGCGAAAAGCAAAGATTGCAAAAACAAAGCTGGAGCGATGGCAAGCACAGCTCGCTGCCCTAGTATTACGCCAATAAGGCCGTTAAGAAGAAGGTGAGTTTTTGGCCCGCCCGGGACTTGGATCGGAAATAAGCTCGTTAGAAAAAACACCGCGGTCAGTAAAGATATTTTTGGAATTTCGTCGTTCGAGAGGTTTCTGCTTCCCAAAAGCAGTAAAAGGATTGCGAGGCACCAGCCCGTAATAATTCCAGGCCCTTGGATTAATCCATCGGGCAAGTGTACGCCAAAGATAGGTTCGAAAAAATACATTAGTATTGGTTAGGGGGTTGGTAACGGATTGACAAAATACCAAAAGGTGCTTCGTTGCTTAATGACTTTTGTCGTATTGTTTTTCATTATTTCTGTTTCTTTACC
>CAJCCR010000212.1 GCA_903960945.1 uncultured Planctomycetaceae bacterium | reverse complement strand
CTTCGAGAGTTTAAAAACACTGCGTTGATTCCGAGTGGTGCAATTGTTCGGCTTGGTGGCGTGCCTTATCTGTATCGGGTGGAATCTGGAGTAGCACATCGGGCCAGAGTTTCAATTGAGCTAGATGATGGCACCTTAGCAAGAGTGTTTTGGCTCGAGCAGGAAAATGGGAAAGACATTTCCCGCGAATTAAACTCCAATGAAGAGATCATTTTAAGCAATCAAGGAGAGCTTGAAGAAGGCACTGCAGTCGAACCCATGCTTTCCAAGTTTGGTGATTAATAAATGATTTGAAATGATTGCTAAAATAGTGGCTTGAGATTGGCAAATTCTAAACGTTGCAATGGAAATCTAAAACCAACTCATGGTAAACAAATCTGCTTTATATTCTCAAATAATAATACTTTATTAATATATTTAAATGGTCCACTTATGTTTAATTTATAGATAGTTATTTTATATGTATTTGGTTTACAAATACTCTTAAAAATTTCTTGAGGGCTACTAAAACTTAAGGAATTATGTTTTTAGGGGGCAAAGCTGGGACTTGAAGTTCTGTTTTCTTTGCATTATCCAAGGCCGCCAGAGGCGGTTCACCTATTGCCATGTAGAGTTCAAATTGGGTTCGGTTAAAATCAATCACTTCTGCAAGATAGAGATTTCTAGCTCGATTAATTTCCTGAATGGCAAGCAAAGGTTCCAAGGCGTCATATTCTTCTCTGGGACTTATCAAACCAAAGGAAGTAGCTAGTAGTTTTTTATATAACTCCTCAACTTGCACAACAGCTTTTTGTGCAGATTCAAGAGTTTCAAACTTAGCAGCAGCTATTCGGGCAGACTCTGCGACCTCGGCTGTTGTTATGGCTTGAACCTCAGTAACCTCGAAAAGCGATTCTTCTAATTGGGCTCTGCGTTCGCGAATTTGGGCAAGGTTGCCTAATCCGAAATTTCTTAATTCCCAGTTGGCCTGTAAAAGAATATCTTCCCTTCCTCCAGTGTCACCTATAAAGCCGTTTTTTCCACCACCGAAAACACCTCCAAGATAATCCATTTGCAGCTTGGGAATTAAAGGCTGACTTTTTGCCAACTTAAGTCTTTCGTTTGCAGCTCCTGCCATAAATCGACTTGCATTCAATTCTGGTCGATTCATAACAGCCAACTCCATCAGGTTTTCCATAGTTTTATCCTGTGAAATCAAAACTAAGGGGTATATACCCTCAGAAGGAACCAATAATGTTTCTGGAGGTAGTAACAGAACTTTTGCTAACCTTGCAGCAGCGGCACCTGCCTGCCCTTCCAAATCTATTCTTTCTTGCTTTCTCAAAAACAACTCGGTCATAGCGCGATTCAAATCACCCTTTGTTTTAGATAAACCAGCTTTATCTGCGATTTGTGCACGATCGATCATTTGATTGATCCGGTCCAAAATCTCATTATTAATTGCAAGTTTTCCATGAACCCTTACCAATTCGTAATAATTACTGGCAGCGTAAAGTTGAATTTTGTTTCTAACTGCTCTTGCAGTTTCTCCAGTTGCTCTTAACTGTTGCATGCGAACCAAGGGTTCAAAAATAGCTTCTGCAGCATCCACCCGTAGACTCGGACCTCCAAGTCCATACATATTCGATCTGCTTACTGTAAACGTGTCTCCACGTCGATTCTGGTCTACACCATCATGGCGAAAATAACCTGGCCCAAAAGTCAAAGATGGAACAAACAAAAGGTTTGCAAGGTCTTGTCGTGCTTGGGCTGCTTTAACTCGGGCTTGAGCGATTGCAATTAAAGGACTATTAGAGTCCGCTAGGCGGATCGAAGTAGCCAAATCAATTGGGTAAGCCTTGGTTTGTTCGTTTGCGTAATTATTAACGGGCCTTTCCTTGGAAGATGCATAAGGCTTTCTATTCATCTTGGAATCAGGCGTAGGCAATGGGAGTGTTGGTATCTGGGCCAGCAAATATTCTGGTAGAAAAACGAATAATATTAATTGGTAAATCATGGTTTTCATTATGGATTTACCTCTTTGAATTCCACTTCCATGTCTTCAACCAATTCCGATTGTCGGTTTACCACAACTTTGTCATTGGCATTGAGATATCTCCAATGAGATTCAATTTTTTCATCGGCCACAAGAATTACAGTTTCTTTACCATCATCCATTTCAATTTTTGCTGGCAAGATTTTAACTTTTTTGTCAATAACTACAAATACTACCGGTTTCCCGTTTTTTTTAATCACGGCATTACTGGGTACAACACCAGCGTTATGTAAATTTTGCAGTTCGATTTTCATAGTTCCAATAATTCCAAGCAAAAGGTGGTCCATTTGTTCAGGTTTTAAAAGAATGGAATTTTCCAGCATTCTTTTCTCTCCCAAGTCCATTTCCAAATCGACTTCGACTGCAATTGATCTGTCCGCTGCATTAATTAAGGGTGAAAACCTTGATATATTTCCCTTTATAATCAGATTTGGGTATTGGCTAAAATTAATTTCCACGGGCGTTTTTTTTGAAATACCAGAAACTGCTGTATCTGGATAACGAGCCGTAACTCGAAGGTGCTGATTCGATACTACAATTAATATCGGATCTTTTGCTACACCGGAAGGTGGAGTGACAAAATCTCCAACGTCGGCAGATCTTTTGGAAACAATCCCGTCAAATGGGGCCTTGATATATGCCATACCAAGTTGAGCTTCAGTTTTATGTAATTCCTTGGCAGCAACATCAATTGCTGACTTCTTGTTCGCCAGTTCATTTTCTGAGACAATAATTTCAAGTTCTTTTTCTTTAAGTAAACCCTTTGCCTGTTCTATTCCTGCACGTGCAATTTCAGCACCTGCCATAGCTGCCTGAAATTCTCTGTTTTGCTCATCCAGCAATCCCAACGATATACTTTCATCCTTGGCAAGTATTTTAAATCTTTCTAATCTACTGCTACGAAAATCACTGATGGCATTTGCCTGGATAAGTGAAGATTCTGCCTGCTTGATCCGACTATTGGCAGTTATGATGCCTGCTTTTGATCGTTCCAAGTTTGCTTGTCCAGTTTTATATTCGATTTCTTTTTGCTGCATTATTTGTTTTTTTAATTCTACATCTGCTTTTACATCCGGTACATCGAGTTCGAGTAGTATTTCATTAACTTTAATTTTATCCCCTATATTTTTTGTGATTTTTTTCACAATCCCGGGGAGTCTAGAGTTCAGTTCAGCTTTTTCAAATGGTTCTAACACACATAATTGGGTGGAATTGATTGCGGTGGAAGCCAACACCTTAGGTGAAACAACTTGAACTGTTTTTTTTACAGATAGGTTCCTGTTTTTCACCAACGGCAATAAATCTCTTTTAGAACTAAATATAAAATAGCCCATCATTGCCAAGACGATAAATCCCAGAGTACCAAGCAGAATTCTTCTTTTCATTCCCTAACCTCTTTCCTTTGAAAGTCATCAATCATAGCCAGTAAAACTGGGACCATGAATAGGGACAAAGCTGTTGCAGTTATCAAACCGCCTATTACTGCACGAGCGAGTGGCATTAGGGTTTCAGTACCGGGGCTTAAACCGAGTGCCAATGGCAACAGATCGAGGCTTGTTGCTAGGAAAGTCATTAATATGGCTCGAAAACGTAATGATCCTGCCTTTGATGCCCTTTCAAACCCCACTAATCCATTTTCAGATTTCAATTTGTTCGCACAATCCACCACTAATACGCCTTGGGAAACAACGATGCCTGTCAAAAAAACAAGACCCATGATTGATTGAATATTGATCGGCGTATTAGTAACAAACAAAGTAACCAATACTCCTGCAAAACCTGGGATAATTCCGACAAGGATAACCATTGGTGTAAGAAAGGATTGCATAAGTGGAACCATCAGTAAATAAACAAAAACAAGGGCAAGTATGAAGCCCAGGCCCAGACTGCGGAAAGTTTCCACCATTCTTCCGTATTCGCCCACTAAGGAAATATTAAGTTTTCTCTCAGTTTTTAATTTTTCCACCAATGGTTGGATTTCAGATGCAACAGCACCCAGATCTCGTTCATCCACATTCACTAAAACTGATATTTTTCTTGCTAACTGTAAATGTTGGATTTCCACAGGGTTTTGGCCCTTGTCTATTTCTATCAGTGAACCCAAAAATATAGGTTTACTTGTTGTACCACCTGTGACAGGGATGGAAAGAATTTCCTCGATCGTTCTATCGGGATTTTCTGGGTACTGGACTGCCACAAAATATTGATTTCCTGATTTTGCATCGATCCAGAAATTCTTTTGTATGGATGCGCTCGAATTCATGGCTGCCACTACCTGCTGCGCAATATCCTTAGGTGTCAAACCAGCCTCTGCAGCTTTTTGTTTTAGAATATGTATCTTAAGCACTGGCAGATCATTGCGTTGTTGCAACCTTACATCCACCGCACCTGGGATTTCACGGATTTGTTTTTCCAAAGTCTGGGCTGCTTCCATAGCATCGGAAAGTTTTCCTCCCAAAATTGCAACCTCGATAGGTGAAGATGCACCCTGATTTAATGCAGCTGATATAATGCCTCCACTATTAAAGCTGACTTTTAAATCAGCAAACAAGGCATCTGCTTGCATTGCATTACGGATGTCTCTGACATACTCTACGGTTTTTCGAGTCTTTTTATCTTCAAGTTGTATTCTTACAACACAATCCATCTGTCCGCTATTTTCCGTATAAGCTGCAGACCAATCAGTAGTTAGTCCGATTTCTGAAACCAATAATCGAAGTTCATTTTTTGGAATAATCTGGCGGATCAGTTTTTCCACTGCGGCAATTCTTTCCTCGGTGCCATCCAGACGTGAATCTGATGGAGCCTGAACCAATATGTTAATCTGACCAGTATCCGTTGCAGGAAAAAACTCTTTGCCTATTGATGGCAGCAAAACCAGACTTAGTAAACTAAGGATTAAAATTCCGGGTAGGATTATCCAGCGAAAATTTTGGGCAATTTTTAAAAGGTATAGATAATTGAAAGTTAAATTATCAAGGATATGTTCTACTGCATGGTGGGCTTTGCCGAAAAAACTTTTTTCTGCTAAATTCTGATTAGCAGGTTTTATCCATCGGGTTGCCAGCATGGGTACTAAAGTCCAGCACAGGAACAGGGTTCCTACCAACGCAAAACTGACAGCAATTGCAAGTGGTTTATAAAGGAAACCAGCGACTCCAGGGGTAAAGGCCACGGGAGCAAGAACCACCATCATGGCAAGTGTGGAAACAAGTACCGGCAATACCAATTCGGAAACCCCGCTTACAGCAGCACTCCTTGCATTCTTTCCCAATCCGTGATGCCTTTGGGTGTTTTCCAATACCACGATCACATTATCCACAAGAGGGCCGATTGCAAGAAACAATCCTCCCAATGTCATTGCGTTGATTGTATTACCTGTCACATACAAACCTAAAATGGTGAATAATACGGCCAAGGGTAAAACTAGAAGGGCGATTCCGGTCATGCCCAAGCTGCCCAAGAAAATAAAAATCATTATGGCCACCAAAATAGCGCCCAGAATACCTTCTTCTATTAGGCTTATTATGGCTTTCCGTATACCTTCTGATTGATCCATCACCCATTCTAGGGTGGTTCCTTCTGGTAGTGAATTTTGGATGGTCTCTAAGGAGTTGCGAACATTACTTGCAACTGCCAGACTGCTTGAACCACCTTGGCGATAAATAGGAACATAAACCTGCTGATCACCATCAACTCTGACCCTTGATGTTTGGATGAAAGAAGTGTCCTCGGCGTTTGCAAGGTCGCCGAGGGAAATGACGCTTCCACCAGGAACCCGGATGGGCAACTGGTTCAATTCCTCAACCTTTTCAACCATAGAATCAATTTCTAAAGCAATTTGTTTTTTTCCAAAGTAAGCGTTCCCAGGTGAACTGACCAAGTTCCCATCTTGCAAACCTTTGATAATATCGGTTGGCGCCAGATTTCTTGCAACCATGCGATTGCGGTCAAGATAAACCATGATAGTGCGATCTTTACCACCTACCACCACTGGTGCCACCACCCCCGGAAGGCCGCCTAGCCGGTTACGCAATTCAATTCTTGCGAGGTCCTTAATTTGTGATTCATCCATGGTTTGATTACGCACAACCATAATTCCTAATGGTATAGTGGCTGTAGGATCAAATGGTAAAACTACTGGGGGTAAAGTATTCGGTGGCAGCGTTGGCAAAGTACTTAGGGCCAGCGAATTAGCCATGGTTAAAGCTGTGTTAGGGTCGGTTCCATCCCGGAAAGTAGCTCGAATAATACTGATCCCTGTTAAGGATCGGGATTCAATGCGATCCATTCCGGGTGCTTGATTTACCCATCGTTCCAGCCGGTTGGTAATTGTTCTTTCTACCGAGGCTGCAGGCATTCCCTGAAAATAGGTAAGTACCTGTACAGCAGGTGTATTAAAAGAAGGAAGAATATCAACAGGAATAGAGATTAAAGCCACAATCCCAAGCACAGCGATAAGCATTGCAAATACAACAATGCCGTAAAGACTATCAGCAAAATAATTTATGAGCGGCTTCAAACAAATCCCTTTCTTTTTTTAGATATTTTAATTTATCGACATAAAATTAGATTCAAAATAATGAATACTTAACTCTTATTAACAGTTGAGTATGAAACTACAACCCCAAAAAGATCAACTAAACTTCCTAAACTTCCCAAAACTATAGGTTTTGAACTTTAATTTGAATCTGGGTATGAATACTTAACTGTAAAAAATTACTTATTCCGAGTGCTGCGGTCTTTTTGGTATCTGGAGTGGCGCATCGGGCCAGAGTTTCAATTGAGCTAGATGATGGCACTTTAGCAAGAGTGTTTTGGTTCGAGCAGGAAAATGGGAAAGATATT
>CAJCCR010000211.1 GCA_903960945.1 uncultured Planctomycetaceae bacterium | reverse complement strand
GCCGCGGGGGATGGAGCGGGTTGTATCTTGAGTTTCTTCTGAAGCGACAGAAACCGTTTCAATAATCACCAACCACCAAAGGCAATAAGGAATTGCATTAAGTACGGATATCCATCCTAAATCAGCAGGTAAAAGGGGCTTGGTCCAGATTCGGTCCCAGGAAAAATTGGTTGCAGCAAGACCCCAGAAAAGAAATAGACCACCAATTGCACCATAAGTCATAAATATCATGGCTTTGGATTGCAGCCTTACACCCATTACATGCAAAGCAAGGAATGCTAAAACGGTTCCCAAGCCAGCTATAAGTTGCACAACATGACTTGGGGCATCAGGATTGAGTAAAAAAGCAACATACCCGCCGGTTGCTAGCGCTGTGGCAATAGTTGCGAATTGACATTCCAGATACATGGACCAACCCATGATAAAACCAACCAAAGGGCCGAAGGCGCGTCTACCAAAACCTTGGGGCCCCCCTGCAAAGGGCATTGCAACCGATAGTTCTGACAAGGCAAGAACCCAAATCAGATAAAGAAAACAAACAAAAAGAGTGGCAAGCAAAACAGCCACAGGGGTGTTGTTTTTAAGTGCAAGGTTCCACCCAAAATACTCGCCTGTGATTACCGAGCCAACTCCAAGAGCCCATATGTCAAGGAACTTTAGTTGTTTTTTTAGGGCATGACTGCGTAAAAACCCGAGTTCTTCAGGACGAATATCTGTGCGTTTGGCATTTGAATCCCAAAGCACATCTGCAACAACTTTATCGAGATCAGATAAAGCTTGTTCATTTACAATTTGATCCGCTTGTAGGGCCACAAAACACCTCAATATAATTTGAAGAAACAATTAATAATGAAGAGTTTAAGCCAGCATCAAGGCGGGGAATTCTCATTCAAAGAAGCACAGTAATATAGAGATACAAAAGATGCATCTAAAATATTATAAAATTTGGTTGAACAAAAGGGGCAGAAAAAGATAAGAGACCCACGCTGCGCAGGGGGAAAAGAATCAATAAAGCAGAAACATTAGCCACGGAAATAAGATTAAGCAGAAGCGAAAGCAGAAGACTAGCCACGGATTATCAAGGAATTTCACGGAAATAAGAATAAGCAGAAGCAGAAAATTAGCCATGGAAGGTTGAACAAAAAGGTTCAAATGGAGGAGTTGCAGTGGGGCTTCCCCATCGCAACTACTCTGTCTTAAAACAAGCACATATCAATGAATGGGAAGTAAAAGAAAAAAGCATGGGGCGAGCACCAGCGGATTGACATCCGCCGCTCAATGAGAAAAGGTGGGCTTGAGAGCAGTAAAAAGTCGTGGAGGTTATAAACCCAGGCTAGCGAAGCGAAGGGCCCTTTTCCCGGAGGGAAGAGGGTTGGGAGTTGGGGGAAAAGAAAGTAAAAAGAAAGCAAAGAAAGCAAAAGAGAATGGCACGGGGCGAGCATCAGCGGATTGATATCCATTGCTCGATAAGAAAAGATTGGAGTAACCAAACTGCGAACTTCCGCAAGCCAAACATTATTTTGATTCTTGCTGATGATGTTGGGGGTATATTAATAATGCCTCATTCATTGTGGTTTGTTAATTAGTTGGATTGCAGTCAGAAAGAAGAGCGAAAGCTGCACAAACAAAACCCAGCCAGTAAAACCCTAAGCCTTGTTCATGCCTTAACTAGATTCCCTTTTGGATAACGATCATGCGAAATTTGAACATTTGTATCGCCATTTTGATTGGCTGCACCATGGTAAGTGGTGCGGAAAAATTTACTGTTGAATGGCCTCAAGCTGCGGGTCCAAACGGAAACTGGCACAGTGCTGTTTCTGATGCACCAACCCATTGGAGCGTTGCACGGGGTGAGAATATTCGCTGGCGCACCAAGTTGCCAAACGCAGGGCAAGGAGGAATTGCAATCGCAGGAGACAAGCTTTTTTTAACCACCTTTG
This sequence comes from uncultured Planctomycetaceae bacterium, assembly GCA_903960945.1. Classification (GTDB taxonomy): domain Bacteria; phylum Planctomycetota; class Planctomycetia; order Gemmatales; family Gemmataceae; genus UBA969. Next base: position 14,957 of record CAJCCR010000211.1, on the reverse strand, counting down.
TCGAGCAAGATGATAAAGCAAAGCGGCAAAGCAATAACACTCTTGGCCATGCTGTTGATCGGGGCACTGGGAAAATACTTTGGTCAGTGAATCTTCAAGGAGGCCGCCCTAGCCCTCAACTATATGCATTCAGCGATTCCACTTCATGGTCGCCGATTTGTGATGAGAAATATGTATGGTTCTTTAACGCTTCGGGCGAAATGGGATGCTGGGATCATCAAGGGAAAGAAATTTGGCGCAGGAGTTTCCGCACTCAGCCAGATAAGTATCCCTTCAACCGCCAAAGCGAACCGATTCTTTATCAAGACCTAATCATCACGGTGGAACCGATTGCAAAAGATTCCCCTAGCTATGATACGAAAAAAGATGATTGGAACTACTTGCATGGGATTGATCGATTTACCGGAAAGGTCCGTTGGATCGCAGAAGATTCGTGCACCTTTTATTGCACCCCCTGCTTTGGGCATTTGCCCGATGGCCGCCCTGCAATTGTGCAAGGTCGTGGTGGGCCTCATGGCGTTCCTGAAAAACCAATTGGTATCAGCATGACAAGCCTTGCCAAGGGTGAAGAAGGTAAAACCATCTGGCGTTTTACTCCCGAGGCAAAACCCGGTGCGCCTGTTGATGGCACTACATGGATGGCACTCTACACCAATGTGTGGGATGCAAAATATGTTTACTGGTTTCGCAGTGCCCCTGAAGAGAGCCATATCGTACTTGATAGCACCACGGGAAAATTAGTTCGTGAACAATCACTGGTCAAGCCTGTTGATGTAAGGCTGTGGAACAACGACAAGAAGAACTACGAATTAAAAGAGAAGGTAAGCCTTCGGGATGTAGCGGATCCTGCGTTTCCACTTAAGGCAGGCGAGGAGCTTCATGTGTTGCCCCAATGGCATACGAATGCTGTAGCGAATGGTTGGCATTGGTTTGTCTGCTCGACAAATAATCGCCGTAATGGTTATGCGCCGAAAGGCCATAGTGGCCCGCCTAACAGCCTTGGAAGGGTTCATGCGGAAAGTGGGAAGGTGGAGTATTTGCAACTGCCCGTAGGTGTTGAACGGAAAACGGGTGAAGCAGATCAATTCATTTATAATCGCGCATTGAAGACCAAAACCGTTGATAATCAAGGCCGTGAGATTGCCGATGAAGAACGATCCCGAACCGATGGCTGGCAGGTGAATGCATTCTTCCCAACGCCCATCGTGCTTGGAGAAAAACTTTACATCACCACCATGCTTGGCATTACCTATGTGATCGATACCAAGGCTGCGGTGCTGGATCAAAAGGCGATTATTGCAGTGAATGATCTTGGCCCCTTGGGCGATACCTGGAGCCTGAGTAGCCCTTCGTATGCCAAGGGATTGTTGTACCATCGTAGCGCCAAGGAATTGGTGGCAATCGAAAAGAAGTAAAGTTTATTATCTAAACGGAGATTGAACGATGATGAAGTATCAATTCCTAGCGGCGCTTGTATTGCTGATAAAGCTTTGCACCGTTAGTGCAGCAGAACCCGGGCTTGTGATCGAGGGCAAAGAAGGAATAGGCAAAGGCCAGCACATTGTTTTTGTAACGGGCGAGGAGTATTACCGATCCGAGGAAGGGATGAGCATGTTTGCCAAGGTCCTTTCGCAACATCATGGATATAAATGCACCGTGCTGTTTGCGATTGATCCTATAACCGGGTTCATCAATGCCAACAATGCGAATAATATCCCCGGCTTGGAAGCTCTTAAAAGCGCAGATCTTATGGTAGTGTTTGCCCGCTTTCGTGAACTGCCTGATGCAGACATGAAGCATATTGTTGATTATGTCAATGCTGGGAAACCTGTTTTGGGTATTCGAAATGCAACCCATGCGTTTCGTTATTCTGCCAACAGCACCAGCCCCTATAAGATTTGGGATTTTCAAAGTAAGGCTTGGCTGGGTGGGTTTGGCCAGCAGATTCTGGGCGATACTTGGATTGCACATTATGGCAAATTCCAGAAGGAAGCAACCTTGGCGACAGTGATCAGCAGCCAGAGAAACAATCCTGTTCTTCGTGGTGTTGCAGATACGATTTTCTGCCATACGGATGTAAACTCGGTTGAACGATTGACGCTGAAGGATCTGGTATTGATGCAAGGGCAGGTTCTATCCGGCCTCAATCCGATGGATCCACCGGTAACAGATAAGCGCAAAGATGTTCGGATGCCCTTTGCCTGGTTCAAAACCTATACCGCACCATCAGGCAAAGAGGGGCGATCTTTCACCACAACAGCAGGTGCATCCTTAGATTGGCAGAGTGAAGATCTCAGGCGGTTGATGGTGAATGCAATCTATTCGCTAACCGGGCACGAGAAAGATATTCCAGAGAAATCAAATGTCAACTTCATTGGGGAGTATAAACCAAAACCCACGGGTGCATTATCCAACGAAGCTTGGACTGCATTGAAACTGACGCCCGCAACCTTTGCAATTAAAGCGAAACCCTAACCGAAGAAAATGCTAACACGGTTGCAAAGAAACCAAACATTGTTGTTATCCTTTATCAATGCAAAATTTCCAGTTCAAGCACCAATAAAGCTAACCGAAAGTTATGTCGCAACCTAAGAACGCGGTTGGAATATCCTTCGTGCTGAACGCTTGCAACGCATGAAGCAACTTGGACTGGTTGATGAAAAGCTTTCCCTGCCAGGCATTAGCCCCATGGATAGGCATAGGCCCGATATCTCCAAAAGATTGAAGCTTTTAAACTAATAATTAGTTATAATCATACACATATTCATAGCTTCGAAGTTGGAATGAAGAAAGAGAATCCCACCTTGAAATATATATTTGCAATCGCTTTAACTTTCATGGTCTTGAAACCTGCCTTTGCGGAGGAAGTATCCTTCAATCGTGATGTAAGGCCGATCCTTTCAGACAAATGTTTTTCCTGCCATGGTTTTGACCCCAAGACTCGCAAAGCGAATCTGCGTCTGGATACGGTTGAAGGAGCAACTACAAAGATTAAGGGCGGGCACGCAATCGTCCCAGGTGATCTTAAAAAAAGTGAAGCATGGTTGCGAATCATCAGTGAAGAAAAGGGCGAAGTAATGCCCCCTCCCAAATCAAATAAAACTCTGACCAAGATTGAAAAAGAAATCTTAAGAAAATGGATTGAGCAGGGAGCTAGATATGACCAGCATTGGTCTTTTGTACCTCTTAAGACAACCAAAGCACCCACCGTTAAGAATGTAAACTGGCCTCGTAATGATCTGGATCGTTTCATTCTTTCACGACTTGAAAAAGAAAACATCCCTCCATCAGCCCAAGCCACTAAAGAAACCCTGATTCGTAGATTGTCTCTAGATCTAACAGGTTTACCTCCATCAATTGCGGAAGTCGATGCTTTCCTCGATGATACCTCGGACAAGGCTTACGAAAAGGTGGTTGATCGAATCTTGAAGTCGCCCCATTATGGCGAACGCATGGCGGTTGATTGGTTAGATGCTGCCCGGTTTGCAGATTCAAACGGGTATCAGGTGGATCGCGATCGCGAGCTTTGGCCCTGGCGAGATTGGCTTATTCGTTCCTTTAACGATAACAAACCTTTTGACCTGTTTACGATTGAACAACTAGCAGGAGACTTATTGCCCAATGCCACCGTTGAACAACGGGTTGCAACAGGATTCAACCGCAATCATATGTTGAACGAAGAGGGGGGCGTGCTTGCTGATGAGTTTCTTGCGGAATACACAGCAGACCGGGTGGAGACAACCGCAGCAGTTTGGTTGGGCCAGACCTTCAATTGCGCAAGATGCCATGATCATAAATATGACCCGTTCACCCAGAAGGATTTTTATGCATTCAAGGCATTTTTTCATAATGTGCCTGAAGGTGGCGTAGGCCGCTATGGGAATCCGATCAGGCAGAATGCCCCGCCATTCTTGAAACTACCCACACCCGAGATCGAAGCGAAAATCAAAAAACTCAACGATCAGATCAAATCCACTAGCGACCAACAAACAGCCTTGATGGGTAAAGCAACCAACGGCCTTGGAGAGTGGGTCAAAGGATTAGGCAAGCCGTTAGTTTGGGATGCTGCAGAGATACTTGCTGCAAGCGGGGGCGATGCACCACCCAAGATAAATGCCACAACTAAAACCGTGGAAGTCGGTCCCCAAGAAACCCGCGCCAACACCATCAAAATGAACCTTCGACTACCCAAAGGCGCTAGCACCGCTTTACAAGTTGAATTTGCGACCCAGGCTGCAGCCGCTGGTTTTCAATGGAGCGAATTTAAGGTGTTCAACCCCGCAGGCAAAGATGCAAAGAAGCTACCATTAAAATTAAAAGCCATCGCAGCCGGAGATTCTCTTGCGACTATTGAAACCGCTAAGCTGCTTGACAATGATCGCAAGACCCGAGTTGCAGTTGCTGTAAAGCCAAGTGTCAAAGTTCTCGGCTCATTTGAATTTGCAGAGGCATTGGTGATCGATGAATCGAATTTGGGAATTGAAATTGAACTTAGTGTTGAGAATGCAAATGGGCCAACTCTTTTGCGAATTCTAACCACTAATGCAAACGCAGAATTATTAGTGCCTTCGAATGTTACGAACATTGCAAGTAAAGAAGAATCGAAACGAACGCCTGCAGAGAAAAAGACACTCGTAGATTTTCGCATAGCGCAACAACCCGAGTACCGCAAACTTGGTGAAGAACTTGATGTACTAAAAAAAAAGGCTGAATCTGCAGAAAAGGAAATCCAGACTACGCTGGTAATGGAAGAGATGAAGGAGCCGCGCCCAACCTTTGTTTTGATGCGAGGAGCTTATGATAAACCGGGCGAACGGGTTACTGCAGCCACTCCTGGAATCCTTCCTGCTCTTCCCGTTGATCAACAGCGCAATCGCCTAGGCCTTGCAAAATGGATTGTAAGCGCAGAAAACCCCCTGACGCCAAGAGTTACGGTAAACCGCCTTTGGCAGCAAATATTTGGCACAGGCCTTGTTCGTACCAGTGAAGATTTCGGCGCGCAAGGGGAAGCCCCATCGCATCCTGAATTACTGGACTTCATGGCTAATGAATTCATACGAAGCGGCTGGAATGTTAAACAAATGATGAAACTCATGGTAATGAGCTCCACTTATCAACAACAATCAAAACTTACTTCACAGTTACGCGAAAGCGATCCTGATAACCGATTGCTTTCCCGTGGGCCACGGTTTCGACTGCAGGCGGAATTCGTAAGAGATCAGGCTCTTGTTGCAAGTGGATTGCTTGTTGACAAAATCGGCGGCCCTTCTGTCAAACCCTATCATCCACCAGGCCTTTATGAACAAGTTACTGCGGGCACGGGATACAATGTTTATGTAGTTGGCAAAGGTGATGATCTGCATAGGCGTAGTATTTACACCTATTGGAAACGTTCGGTACCAAACCCTGCAATGTTATTATTTGATGCACCGTTTCGGGAATCTTGTACCCTGCGTAGGCCCCGCACCAATACACCCCTGCAAGCACTCAACCTCATGAATGACCCAACCTATGTTGAAGCATCTCGATTGCTCGCCCAGCGCATGATGCTTGAAGGAGGATCCACCGTTGAATCTCGACTCTCCTTAGGATTCCGCTTATTGCTTGCAAGGCAACCCAAACCTGCAGAGCTTGCAGTGCTGCGTACAGCTTATGGCCGTAACTTTACAGACTTTCAAAAAGATGGTGAAGCTGCCAAGGCCCTACTCGCCTTCGGTGATTTTAAAAACGATACAAAGTTGAATCCTAGCGAACTTGCTGCGTTTACAGCAGTTGCAAGCATCATTCTGAACCTTGATGAAGTTGTTACAAAGGAGTAAGGAAATGAGACCTGAAATATTAAATGGGCAAGTATGCAGGCGGCATTTCCTAGGCCGAACAAGCTCGGGCATAGGCGCTGCTGCTATCGCCTCGATTTTAAACCCCCGCTTATTTGCCTCGGTTCAATCACCCAATTTCAACCCCAAGGCAAAGCGCATCATCTGGCTTACTCAGGCAGGTGCCCCTTCCCAGTTAGAATTATTCGATTACAAACCCGGCCTTCAATCACAATTCGATAAAGAGTTACCAAACTCCATTAGGGGCGAACAACGACTTACGGGAATGACTGCAGGGCAGAAGCGATTTCCTATCGTACCCTCAGCTTATAAATTTCAGCAGCATGGAAAATCTGGGCTGTGGCTAAGTGAACTCCTGCCACATACCGCAAGATTTGCGGATGATATGTGCGTGATTCGTACGCTTAATACCGAAGCAATCAACCATGATCCCGCAATGACCATGCTGCAAACAGGACATCAAATAGGAGGCAGGCCAGCTTTTGGCGCATGGATCTCTTATGGTCTGGGATCAGAAAACTCCGATCTTCCAGCTTTTGTTGCGATGATTTCCCGCCCTAGCGGCCCGACCAATGCCCAACCACTTCACGAACGCATGTGGGGTGCAGGCTTTCTTCCCTCGCGTTATCAGGGCGTGCGTTTCAGTTCGGGCAAAGACCCGGTACTCTTCCTTTCAAACCCGCCAGGCATTTCCAATGAACGCAGAAGAGCAATGATCGATGATGTCGCCTCCCTAAACAAATTGAAGTTTGAAGATTATCAGGATCCCGAGACACAGGCTCGCATTGACCAATACGAAATGGCATTCCGAATGCAGGCTGCTGTTCCAGAGCTTGCAGATTTATCCAAGGAACAATCAAAAACTTTGGAACGCTATGGCCCCGAGGCAAAGAAACCGGGCACCTATGCTGCTAATTGTATTCTTGCTCGAAGGCTCGCAGAGCGTGGCGTTAGATTCATTCAACTTTATCACCGTGGATGGGATCAACACAACAACCTACCCAGTGGTATCAAAAGCCAATGCTACGATACCGATCAACCCACTGCTGCGTTGTTATCCGATCTAAAGGAACGGGGAATGCTAGAAGACACCTTAGTGATCTGGGGTGGTGAGTTCGGCCGCACCGTTTATTCGCAAGGAACCCTAACCAAAGATAATTACGGACGAGATCATCACCCCCGATGTTACAGCGTTTGGATGGCTGGAGCTGGGATCAAGGGTGGTCAGGCCTATGGCGAAACAGATGATTTCAGTTACAACATCATGAAAGACCCTGTTCACATCCACGACCTTAACGCAACCGCACTTCATCTAATGGGGATTGATCACACCAAGCTTACTTATCGCTTTCAAGGGCGTGATTACCGCCTCACCGATGTGCATGGCACCGTAGTAAAAGGCATTCTTGCCTAGTAAAGGTAATCATTTTAGAAATAGCAAGGCAAAGAATAATCATGAAAAAAACACTTACCATCGCCCTACTACTTTTATTATCATCTTCTTTTTTAGTAGCTCAGACGGGCGGGAAAATCATCTCGCCTCCAGAGCTTTGGAAAGATTACGAACCTAATAAAGGCGATTTCAAAGAAGAGATCATCTCAGAGAAAACTCAAGATGGGATCATTAATCGCGACACATACATCAGCGCTTATGTGCTTGGGGAAGAGATTCGAGTTTATTGCAGATACAGCGTGAAGGAGGGTGCAAAGAAAGCACCAGGCCTGCTTGTCGTTCATGGTTGGATGGGTGCTGCCAACCCGGATAAAAAATTTGTTGCCGATGGCTGGGCAGTGATGGCGCATGATTATTGTGGTAAAACCGGTAATAGGCCACATTACACCAAGTATCCGCAAACACTTAAGCATGGCAACATGGATGCCAAGGTTGCAGGCCCAGTACGCTCGCAAAAACTTGATGGCACTGAAATCACCGATCCAACTCAAACCTCTGACTACATCTGGTATGCAATTCAAAGTAGAGTCCTTAGTTATTTAGAACAACAGAAAGAAGTCGATCGCACAAAGCTAGGCGCTTCAGGTTACTCCTATGGTGGTACCCTCATGTGGCATCTGGGAACTGACCCACGCGTTAAGGCTGTTGTGGCTCATTTTGGCATTGGCTACAACGAATATTATCGAAACAAACAAGTCTGGATGTACAACACCCCTTATGTTGAACCACCGAAATCATCGGGTGAAAAAATCTACCTCGCTTCCATCGCATCCGAAGCCTATGTGCCTTATATGACTGCTGCAACACTGTTCTTGAATGGATCAAACGATCATCATGGCGGGCATGAGCGCGGATTGGAAAGCTTCAAAATGTTTAAGTCAGGGGTGCCATGGTCTTTTGCAATTCAGGCTCGTGGGCATCACGACACCGATAAAATCGAACATGATGCAAAATTCTGGCTGGATAAATATGTGCTGGGCAAAGAGGTAAACTGGCCCGAACAGCCCAGATCTGAAATCAAACTTAATGCTGAAGGTGTACCTGAAATTATCATCACGCCAGCGCAACCAGAGAAAGTCCAAAAGGTCGAAATGTTCTATGCACTAAAGAACCCCTGTAGTTTTCAGCGTGCGTGGCGGGATACCCCCAATGTAAGAATAGGCGACCAATGGATTGGTAAAATGCCTGTGCTCAACATTGATGATTATGTTTTTGGATACGCCAACATAACCTACGATACCACGATTGTTCGTTCGACAAATTTCAATGCTTCGATACCGGCAAAACTTGGTAATGCAAAAGCCACGGACAAGCCTTCAGACAATATCTCTGCTAATGGCTACAATTCTTGGACAAACATTGCAGAGCTTGAAGGCCCAAAAGGTATCAAAGGTTTTCGTTCAACGAATAATCAGCGTGGTTCAAGCACCGAGCAATTACATGATCCTAAATGGAAAGCGCCCGCTGGTTCCTATTTAAGTTTCAAATTTTATTGCACAGAACCGCAAACCATCATCTTAAATGCAGATGACCATAACTCTTCTGAAATCGAAATTACTGCTTCCGATAGTTGGCAGGACATCACAATTCCCGCTTCCAAGCTTATTAATCGCTTTAATCAAAAGCCCCTGAAAGATTGGTCCGAAATTGGCAAGCTTAACTTCCAACCCAAGACTGGATCGGATCTCACAAAAGTGATTTTTGCAAACTTCAAATGGGTGATGGAATCGAAGAAGTAAATGCTTAAGCTAGTATTCCTTTTCATAAGGATGCTTTTTTAGCACAATAAAGGATTTGATTTTTAAACCTCAAATCTCAGAGATATTCATGAAGCAGAATTTTATAATCCTTGTCGCTTTATTAATCATCCCTTTTCCAATGCTAAAAGCTGCAGATAAGCCAAATGTTCTTATCATTCTTGCAGATGACCTTGGCTATGGTGATGTACAGTGCAACAACCCCACCCGGGGAAAAATCAAAACACCTAACATTGATAACCTTGCAGCACAGGGTATGCGCTTTACCGATGCCCATTCTTCCTCCGGCGTCTGCTCGCCTTCCCGCTATGCCCTTCTTACAGGCAGGTATCATTGGCGCACCCGGTTGCAATCCGGCATTGTTGGCATGTGGGGAGAACCACTCATCACACCCAAACGGGTTACCATTGCAAGCCTAGCAAAACAGCATGGCTATCGTACTGGCGCAATAGGCAAATGGCATCTCGGTTGGGATTGGCCCATTCCCGTTGCAACTGCTGCGGTTTTCAAAGGGAAACCCATGGAAGATGGCAAACCCTCTGATGACCAGCGTGCTATTTGGCAACAGGTTTTTTCCAAGACCATCCCGGGCGGCCCCACTACCAGAGGGTTTGATTCCTACTTTGGTACCGATGTACCCAACTGGCCACCGTACTGCTTTATCGATGACAACCGAACCGTTGGTATCCCATCAGAATTTCTACCTCTTAGTATGCTTAAGAATCATCAAGCAAGTAATCAAGGGCCCGCACTCATGGACTGGAAGTTGGAGCCAATCCTTCCCGCCCTTGAAGGTCGTGCGGTAAAATTTATCTCCGATGCCACAACGAAGCCTGAACCTTTTCTTCTATATATGCCACTCACCACACCACATACACCCCTTGCAGTGAATGCACAATGGAAAGGGAAAAGTGGCTTGGATAATGCATGTGCAGATTTAATAATGGAAACTGATGCCACCGTGGGAATGGTTTTAAAAGCCCTTGAACAATCTGGTAAGGCAAATGACACTCTCGTGATTTTCACCAGCGACAATGGTTTTGCAAGCTATGTGGGTGCCAAAGATTTGGAACAGCGGGGGCATTTTCCCAGTGGACCACTGAGAGGTTATAAAACCGATGTTTATGAAGGTGGCCATCGTATACCCTTCATTGTGCGCTACCCTAAGGTTGTAAAACCGGGAACCGTATGCAATCAACTTGTGCATCATACCGATGTCATTGCAACGCTTGCTGAAATTCTAAATGCAAAATTACCTGAAAACTCAGCTGAAGATAGCTTTAGCATGATGCCTTTGCTTATGGGCGTTGATAAACCGATTCGGGAAAATTCGGTAAGCTGTGCTGCTTCAGGCATTCCTGGATTGCGACAAGGTGATTGGAAATTGATCCTTGCTCCAGATCCCAAACAAAACAAGGATAGTAAACTCGATGTGCAACTTTACAATCTTGCTGAAGATATTGGGGAAACTAAAAATCTAGCAGTCGAACAACCAGAGCGTGTTGCACAGATGAAATTGCTAATGGAAAAGCTAATTACTGATGGCCGTAGTTCAAATGGTACTAAGCAAAAAAATGATGTTGTTGTTACGCGATATCCCAAACCAACTACAGCGCTTAACAAAAAAAACAAAGCCACGAAGTAAACAAACTGGCTCATCCAACTTGATTTATATCTACGAGCCTTTCAATATTTTATTGATTTCCGAACATGCTTGCTCCAATCGTTCTTGAGGCGTTCCCTTTACCATGATAAATCTTCGTTTTGATTTGATCAACTCTTCAAGAAAAATATCATGCATCCAACCACGGATAGATTCTCCATCGCGAACTCCATCCTGTTCGAAAGGAGTTGCAATATCTGTAAGGATTACGAGATCGGGGCATCGGTGGGAAAATGCAATAGCTTCCACCTCAGGCGAACGATCCTTCAAGTAACGCCTGTGCCAGATAGCTGTTGCAAAGGCATCGGTATCGCAAACCAGTACACGGTTGGAAAGCCTAGCAGCATTATTTTCAAGCCTACATTGTTCAGTTGCAATCGTGACAAAATCAGAGGTGGCCCAATCATCATTAGTACCTTCTCTGATTTTTTTCTCGCTATAAGATCTGCCAAATTCAGAAACCCAGTTAGTTTGATAAACTTTTGCTAGATCCCTAGAAAGGGTTGTTTTGCCCGTTGATTCCGCACCAGCCATCACCACCCTTATCGCATAATATTCCCTGACTGGTGGTTCCAAAAATTCCCAGTATTGCCAGGGATTGTTTCGAATCTGTGTAGCACAGATGGGGACATTGATTCTGTTTTTATCCACGAGAACATGCTGGGCTCCAAGAAGCCTTGAAAATTCAACGCCATAATCCTCGGAGGTAAAAACCACATCAGGAATAAAACCCAGCCATTTCTTGGTCATTTGCGCCCACATTGCAGAATCTGTGGGGTCGTACATATCCTCAATGACTTTGATGATTGCATTAGGGTGTATTTCCTGCAACCAGGCCTTCCTTAAATTACCTTCAGGAATCTGATCACTTTTATGACATAAAATCACATGAACTATATTCTTTGTTTCAGAGGCAGCATCGATTAAAAATTTATGCCCTCGATGGGGAGGATAAAACTTACCAATAACCAAAGCAGTTTTAGCCATGGAGTTTATCCCTTGCAGCAATAATAGTTTTATTCCAAGAGTACCAACCAACAAAGCACATGGAAAGATAAATGACATAGAGGGCAGATAACAGATACATGCCCCTATAAATTCCGAGTCCAATGGTGAGCACATCAACGAGAATCCAGACAGGCCAGGACTGGATGAATTTTCGATTGAGCAACCATTGTGCAATTAAACTTAGTGAGGTCACCCAGGCATCTACTAGCGGGGCCGATCCATTAAGCCATGTCAATATCGCCCATAATCCTGCAGTAAAAGGAAAAACCAAGAGAGCTAGAATTATACACTCTTTTTTTGGGGCATTTGAAACCTGTCGGCCATCATGATCGGAGCCTTTGCGTAACCATTGATTCCAGCCATGGATGTTTAATGCAATGAAAATAACTTGAAGAATAGCTTCGCCAAAAAGTCGCTGCTGGAGAAACAAGATTAGGAAGCATGCACAACTGAGTATTCCTAAGGGGAAGTTCCAAATGTTTCTGCAAACAACTTGCCAAACACAAATGATGCCGGTCAGAAAACCTGCAAGCTCCCAGGGTGAAAAAGTTTCTCGTATGCTGGTGATCAGTTGATGCCAAGCTGAAAGTAAATCCATTTTTGTTCCATATAAGGAAAGGTTAAGATTTTAATTCTAGATTAAACATTAGTGATATGAAACAAATTGATTAGATTTGCTGTTTTTTTTTGACCTTATCATAAAGTTAAACGCTTTGAATTTGTCTTGTTCCTTGAATCGAGTTAAAATAGTCATCAAGAGAAAACCTAAATTTCCGAGCCTACCTGTATGTTTAATATTTCTAATACTTTAGCATTCCGATTGGTGGCTGGAACTTTCATTTATTTTTTAATTCCTAGTGCAGTAATTGCAGAAGATGCCCGCTTAGATTTTTTCGAGAAGAGAATCCGGCCAGTTTTGGTTTCGCACTGTTATAAATGCCATTCAGCAGAATCTGCAGACAAGGGCAAACTTAAAGGTGCGCTTGCGCTGGATACTCGCAAAGCCATGCTAAAGGGTGGGGAAAGTGGTACCTCAATCATACCTGGCAAACCTACAGAAAGCCTGTTGATCAAAGCGCTTAAATATTCGGGGCTTGAAATGCCACCCGCCCAGAAACTTCCGCCTCAGGTGATAGCAGATTTTGAAAAATGGATTACGGATGGGGCTTTTGACCCCCGCGATGGCGATATTTCGATAAAGAAGCATGGGCTTTCGATCGAAGAAGGCAAAAAGTTTTGGTCATTCATCCCACCCAAGAAATTTGAACTACCAAAGGTTCTACAAAATGATTGGCCATCTGATCCAATCGATTTTTTTGTACTTTCGAAAATGGAAAAACAGAAGCTTACTCCTTCCCCAATGGCAAAAGGTGGTACCCTGGTCAGGCGTTTGTATTACGACCTTACGGGTCTGCCACCTACAGAAATCCAACTGAAAAATTTCCTTAAGGCTTTCTCTGAGAATCCCGCAAAGGCTAAGTTAGACCTGATCGATTCTTTACTTTCATCCCATCATTTTGGCGAAAAATGGGGAAGGCATTGGCTCGATGTAGCCCGCTATGCTGATAGCAATGGAAAGGATCGCAATATCTATAATTATCACGCATGGCGTTATCGTGATTATGTGATCGATTCCTTCAATCGTGATGTTTCCTTTGACCAGTTTGTAAGAAAGCAAATCGCAGGTGATCTGCTTCCCGCACATTCCCGCGAAGAGCGCGATCGAAATTTGATTGCTACGGGTTTCCTCGCATTGGGATCGAAATCTTTCGAAGAATCAAAGCCCGAAGTTTTTCGCATGGATGTAATTGATGAACAAATAGAGCTTGTGAGTCGTTCAGTGCTTGGCCTTTCTGTTGGCTGTGCCCGTTGCCATAATCATAAGTTCGATCCCATTCCCACTGCTGATTACTATTCAATGGCAGGAATATTTAGAAGTACTCAACCTCTATATGGTTATAGCCCCAAGGGAATCAAAGCGACGGCATTTGCCCACACGGAACTTCAGGCAATCGGGCCAGATGCGGAAAAATTGGGTCCCGCTGGGCTCGCTTACTTTGCAAAACTTCACGAACTTACATTAGCGCAGAATATTTCCAGGTCAGACCGTTACAGGGTTGTCCGTCGTCTATCCGCTGCCAGGATAGACATCAAAAAACCAGATGGCGACAAGGCCAAACTTGAAGCCGATATCATCAAAATGGAACAAGAAATCAAAGAATGGGATGCGAAGGTAAAGGCCCATGAAGCCGCCCTGCAACTTGCGATGGATAATCCGCCTAGCATGCCCGGTTGGGCGATGGCGGTGCGCGAGCGTGAAAAAGCTGAAGATTGCAAAATTCATGTCCGAGGAGAAACAACGAACCTTAAAGAAACCGTGGCTCGAGGCACATTGCAAGTTATTTCATTTACAGATACACCATTAATCCCCAACCATCAAAGTGGCAGAAAAGAATTAGCTGCCTGGCTGACTGATCGCAGAAATCCATTAACTGCCCGTGTGTATGTAAACCGTGTTTGGCAACATCTTTTCGGTCGCGGTTTGGTTTCAACGCCTGATGATTATGGGGTCAATGGTTCGAAGCCATCCCATCCCGAATTGCTAGACTACCTGGCGCTACGGTTCATCGATCAAGGATGGTCAACGAAGAAATTGATCCGTGCATTGGTGCTTAGTAGTACTTATCTTCAAGATGGCGCCGATGAATCGCAAGGTAACAGAAAAACAAGCGACCCTGATAATATTTATCTTTCTTACATGCGGCCGCGCAGGCTTGAAGCTGAGTTATTGCGTGATGCCATCATGCAGGTTTCTGGCACTCTTGATCGAGCGCCTTTACCACTAGAAAAAGCTTTCCTTGCAAAATACAATCCATACAAGGAAGATGAATATCGTACTTTCCAGCCTTTGTTCACACCTGAACAGATTGAAAATCCGTACCGCAGCGTTTACTTGCCAGTGGTGCGTGGTGTGCTTCCAGAAATTTTTGGGTTGTTTGATTTTGCATCTCCTGATAGATCGACTGCACAGCGTGAAGAAAGTATTGTTCCTGCCCAATCCCTTTATTTCATGAACAATGAATGGGTTATCAAACAGGCGGGCTTGTTGAGCGGGCAATTATCAAAGGATGATAAACTTGATGATAAAGGGCGAATTAAAACAATATATCGCAGGGCCTTTTCCCGCGAACCTTCATCACTTGAAATCAACAGGGCGTTAGATTATCTAAACCAGCCCG
>CAJCCR010000210.1 GCA_903960945.1 uncultured Planctomycetaceae bacterium | reverse complement strand
TTGGGTTGGGAAGTTTTTGTGTGGCTTCAATGGCTTCAAGAGCAACGCTCGGTTTTATTGCAAAAATTGCTATTTCTGCACCTAGTAATAGTCGGTTTCTTAATTGATCTGCGGGTAATGATGGGTTTTGTTTTGAAAGGGCGAGTGATTCATTGAAGAGGGTGAAAGCTTCGGGGGCACGATTTTTTTGGGTAAGGAATATTGCTAGCTGATCGATTGATTGCGCAAGCTCTTCTGTTTCTTTTTCGCCCTTGGGGTTTGATGCAAGAAGAGTTCTGCGAATTGCGATAAGAGATTTTAAATACTTCTCTGCATCGGGGGCCCTAGCAGAAGTTTGCATGATGTTGGCAAGTGATGCGGTAGGAAGCACTTGGGCAATGATCAATGCCTTCGAAGTTTTTTTTGCAGCTAGGATAATTTCGAGCGCTTTCGAAAACGAAGTTTCTGCCTTGGCAGTAAGATTGCGCGACAAAGCCCACATGCCTTGGTTGCCTAGCGTTTTTATAAGCTCCAGCCTGTACTCTTCAACATCGGGAAATTTTGCCACCAATCCAGTTTGCAATTCCCGCGCTTTCTCAAATTCCTTTTCCGCTTCTTCTGGTTTTTTGTTCGACACAAGATGGATAGCCCACTCGTTTAAATTACGGGAAAGCTCTAGGCTAAAGCCCGGGGTTTCTGGATGCTTGGCGACAAGTTTGGTCAGCAAGGCACGCCCTTCTTCCCAAGGCTTTTCCGATTTCGTTTCTTGATTAAGATCTTTGAGGTAATTCCCAAGGTTGATCAAAGCCAGGGCTTGCTGAAATGGATAGTCGGTTTGTTCGGGAAACTCCAAGGCTAGTTTCATGAATTCGGTTGCAGAACCTTCAAATAGTTCGATGGTTTCCTGTGGGTTTTTAGCAACCTCGACCAACCCGGCTCTGGTTAACTTAGCACGAGCCAACTCTTGTCTGATCTCGATGGAATCAGGGTTTTTTGCAGCAAGGTCTTGTAGTTGCTGAAGCGATTGGGATGAAACTTTATCCGCATCTTTATTTTTTCCCAGGCTTTCCAACAAAACACTTTCATTTGACAAGGTGCGGGATAATTCCAGATTGTATTCGATGGAATTAGGAAATTCCTTGGTTAGTGCCTTTAGATCTTCCAAGGCTTTTAAATAAAGAGGCTCAGCTTCTTTTAATCGGTTTTGCACCTGCAATTGTATACCTCGATTATTTAAGCCGGCTGCTAGATCCTTGCGGATATCAGGAACCCACGGTACATCCTTTGCAAGCTTTTCGCGTATGCCCATGGATCGATCAAAGGCATTTTCGGAAGCCTTGGTGTTTCCGGATGATTGCAACAGGATACCAAGGTTGTTCAAACTATTGGCAAGTTCTTGTCTATAAAAAGGTGTTGCAGGAAAATCAGAAACCAATGAATCTTGGATTTCCAGGGCCTTGGTGTAGGCACTTTCTGAAAGCGGAATATCTGTATCACGGAACAGCTTACCTTTCTGATTCCAAGCAGAGGCAAGATCAACTCGAAAATCAGGGTTATTTGGATATTGGGTGACAATCCCCTGGGCTATGCTCAGAGCTTTTTCTAGCGTTGTTTTGCACTCTTCAAAGCGACCGAGATCTTGAAGGGTTTGTGCAAGGCCCAAAAGCCCCTTCACCAAATTTTGCTTCTGGAGGGAATTGGATTTATCCTTAGCGACGATATTTTCAAGCTTCTTAACTGTGGCAAATAGAGATACCATGGCAGGTTCTAGTTTGCCTTGCGATCTTAGCAACTGCCCTAGATTAAATTCGCTGGCTGCCTGCTTGGAAAGTGTTTGCTGATTTTCCGGAAGTGTGGATCGCAGTTCGATTGCCTTACGGTACTCGGCTTCTGCTAGGTTGGGTTTACCTTGCTGGGATAACAGCAAGCCCAGAGCTTGTTTGCTATCTGCAAGGTCTGCAAGGAAACCTTGGTTTTCAGGTTTGATTTCGTAAAGCTTGGCAAGTTGTTCGACCGCTTGCTGCAAGTTTTTTTCAGCATCCTTAAAATTGCCCAGCATTTCTTCAATTGAACCTAGTTGCATTAAGGTGCGTGCAGTTTGCCAGCGGACTTGTACATCTTCAGAGCGATAATCAAGAAATCGGGAAAGGAAAGTTTTGGCTTCCTGCAAAAGTTCGCGCCTGACCCGTTCCATGCGGGGTTCGTGTGCCAGGCGATTCTGCCCAACCTTAGTAAGCATCTGGTCAACCGCAGCAAGTGCATCTTGGAAGTTTCTTTCCGCTTGCAACTTTTGTTCCTGTGCGATGTTTCTTTCAGAAACAGCCTCTTCCTTAAGGCGCAAGTTTTCATCAGCTCGAATTTTTTCCCGCCCAGCAATTACATACCCACCTACCGAAACGCCCAAGATCATGAAAAATGTCATTAATATCAGAGCAGTTACTGCTGGTTTTCGCTTTGCCCATTTCCAGGCATATTCATAGATGGGGGTAGGCCTTGCTAGAATCGGTTCGCCTACAAGATATCTGCGTAAATCTTCTGCAAGGGCGCCCGCAGTGGCGTACCGTTTCTTCGGGTCTTTTTCCAGGCACTTTAAACATATGGTGCCGATGTCTGCAGGAAGCTTGGTGTTTAGCCTTATCGGGTGCACAGGTTCCCTGTGGATAACCTGCGTGATGGTATCCATCACTGTCTCGCCTCGGAAAGGCGGAATGCCCGTGATAATATCGTAAAGAATTGCACCCAAGCCGTAGATATCTGCAGCGGGCCCGATTTCTGCGGTTTTCCCCATGGCCTGCTCTGGTGCCATGTAACTCGGGGTGCCCATGATCGCACCTTCCCGGGTTTGAATAGAATCGCCTTCCAACGTTTTAGCCAAACCAAAGTCGGTGATTTTGGGAACAAATAAATCTAACGGAATGGTTTGGAAATCCACATCTTCACCCGCTTGATCGGGGGGCGATAGCAGAATATTAGCAGGTTTCAAATCCCTGTGGACGATACCCTTACGATGCGCAAAATCCATCCCCTCTGCGATTCCCCGCATCATAATTGCTGCCTGCCTGGCGGTGGGTATGTTGTTTTTAATTCGGGAAGATAGAACTCCCCCAGAAACAAACTCTAGCGAAAAGAATGGAAGATTATCTATTTCTCCAATTTCGTATATTTTTACGATGTTGGGATGATCAAGCTTGGCGACTGCTTCTGCTTCGATGCGGAAGCGTGCGATTTCAATTTTGCTGGCGCGCCCTGCTGATAAAATCATTTTCAATGCGACAAGTCGTTTTAGTCCCGTCTGTTTGGCTTTGTAGACAACGCCCATGGCCCCTCGGCCTAACTCGCCTAAGATTTCATATCCTTCGGGTGCCTTTGCAACGATTTTTCTAATCGTGCTTTTAATTTTCGGCACTGGGTTGGTTTGTGATCCGCTTACAATTTTTATGTTTTGGTGAACCCCGGTTTGTTCTAATGGGAGATTACTTAAGGCATTTGTTGGGATGTCAAAATTTGGTTGTTTCTGGATGCGGGTATCAGGGCCTGGTACCATGTCCAATGTAGCCTGGGGTGCGCCTTGGTCTGTCCCCGAAATTTGATTCGTCGGGATATTAAAATTTGGTTGTTTCTGAATGCGGGTATCAGGGCCGGGTACCATTTCCAAAGTGGCATTTGGATTGTTTATCGCTTCAGTTTTTTGGACATCCACGGTTTTGGTTTCGTTTGCAGCATTAGGTTTTGATTGCGTGCGAGAAATTGATTCAGGTTTTAAAAGCTGTGAATCTAGAAAAGTGCCTTGCAAATCTTGAGTACCTGATTGGTTGGAGTTTGACTGATCATTAGGGGGTGCGGTTGGTACGAGCGTGCTATCAATTGATTCAGGTTTTAAAAGCTGTGAATCGAGAAGGGTGCCTTGTACATCCTGAGTACCTGAATGGTTCGAATCCTCCTCTTTACTTGGCAAGTTTGGCACGAAGGTGTTTTCAATCGATTCGGCTTGCTCAAAAAAAATCGGTTTTTCAGTTGGGGAATGAAGTTGGCTATCTAAAAGGGTGCCTGTTCCATCGGGAGATTTGATTTCCAATAGCTTCTCGCCACAGGTTGGGCAATCAGTAATTCGAGTTGCATTGCTGTCAGTGCATGGAAAAGAATGGCCATTTTTACACATTAACATGATGTTTTTGGAATAAATCCAATTCCTAAAATAAGATCAGCATTGAGATTATTTATAATCCATTGTATTGGATCATTCTGGCAGGTAACTACTTGCAAATAAAGCATAAAAACCGGGGTTTAGAGTGTCTTTTTAAACTTCAAATGGATAAGATGTAATGGCTTTTCCGATATTAACTAAGATTTTACCCCGTTTTCAAATGCTTCTTGAGTTAAAATAGACAATTTGGTAGGATTAGGGTTATGTTTAATCGGGAACATCGCTGTGAAAATATTGCGTGATTTAAACATCTGGGCCAACTCTAATAAACTGCTCCTAAAATTGGGTGGCCTTGATCGCTGTATTCATTCTCGAATGCTTCAATTGGAAATCCTTGAAGGCCGTATTACCCCCGCAACTTACACGGTCGTTAATACTTCCGATGCTGGCACTGGTTCTTTAAGGCAAGCTATCACTGATGCCAATAATAATGCCGGGCCAGACATAATTAATTTTGCCATTACCGGTGGTACCGGCGCAATTCAAACCATCACCCTGGCAACTGCTTTGCCTTTGATTACGGATCAAGTTACCATCAATGGCACTACCCAGCCAGGGTATAGCGCTAACACCCTATCAATTGGCGCTGGCAATAATGCAGCTATTAAAATCCAACTGGATGGTTCGAATTTTACTGCGGCTAGTGGAATCGTAGGATTATATTTTAATAGTGCTGGGAGCTCTGTAACTGGTTTATCATTCGTTAATTTCCCCTATGCTATTTACGCTAATGGCAACGGAATAACCATCAAAGGTAATTACTTCGGTGTCAATGCAGATGGTACTGCTCAATCCAATGGCTTAAGTGGGGTTGGTGTTGATGTTGCGACAGTTAATTCTGCAATTGTTGGTGGTAATTCCGTTGCAGATCAAAATATTTTTGGCAATCTAACCACTGGCATTGTTCAGATTGCGGGTAGTGGCAGTAGTTTCACAGGTAATCGAATTGGTCTGGGTACAACCAATACTAGTTTCATGCCGAATACCACAGGCATACAGATCAACAACGATGCTAATGTTGATGCCCTTAATCATTCCATTTCAGCGAATTTAATTGGCAAGAATACCACGGGTATCAAGCTTATTGGTTTTCAAGGTGGTACCGGAACGGTCAGAGGAACACAAATTGTTGGAAATCTAATTGGTACCGATAGCCAGGGCTCCACCAATAATCTTGGGAACTCAGGCGATGCGATATCTATTGATGATGGTGTTATTAACACAACGATTGGGAATTCTGTAAAACCAAATACGATTGCTTATTCTAGCCAAAATGGAGTGTTCATTAATGGTGCGGCATCGGTGGGCAATACAATCGAGTATAACAACATCCAGAACAATTTAGGTCTTGGCATTCTTCTTTTAAATGGTGCCAACAATAATATTTCATCCCCTGTTCTGACCCAGCAACTTTCAAATGGAACCGGTGGGTTTACCTATTCGGGTTTTGTTAATGGTGTAGCAAACACTCAATATACCGTTGATTTTTATTCTTCGCTTATTTCAGATTCGCGATCCCAAGGCGCTAATTATCTTGGTTCCACCACGGTTACCACGGATGCCAATGGCAATATTGGTTTTACAGGCTTTGCTCCTACGCAAAATCAAACCGCCCAGGGTGCAAATTATGTGGTTACTGCAACCGCAACGAATGTTGGTTTGGGAACTTCAGTATTTTCCGCTGGTCCGCCCGCACAAATTAGTGTTGTTTCAGGCAGCAGCCAAACCACCTTGGTTGGTACTGCTTTTGCAAACCCATTAACAGCCAAGGTTGTGGATTCGCGTGGCGACCCTGTGCCAAACATTCAGGTGCAATTTGCAGCGCCTAATTCGAATCCTCCAACAAATCCTGCAACCGGAACCTTTCCGGTAAATCAACAAACTATCATCGCCATTACCAATACGGTTGGGGAAGCTGCTTCTACGACATTAACTGCCAATAACTTTGCCGGTAACTTTATTGTGCTAGCCCAAGATGTTAATAATGTGGGTATCACCCCGGCAAGTTTTGCATTAACCAATACTCCGCCAGCGCCTACTATAACTTCCTTCACGCCAACTTCAGGGCAGGTAGGAACTTCGGTGGTGATTTCAGGTTCAGGTTTTGAAGGGTCAGTTCAAGTTAATTTTAATGGTGCTACAGCAACTAATGTGGTTGTTAACTCTGCCACTCAGATAACTGCAACGGTACCAGCAGGCGCAACTACCGGCC
>CAJCCR010000209.1 GCA_903960945.1 uncultured Planctomycetaceae bacterium | reverse complement strand
TTAGGGATCACCTACTGGAATTCCGGGAACTGGACTAACCCTGTATTCATGAAACGACGAATTACCGAATTCCAATCCACATCCACAACTTTTATGTTTTCAGATTCAGCTTTGATTTCGACCTATTCCAACCCGATTGAAGCACAGGAATCTTACAGCCTTGCTGCCCCTTTCGCAACTTATAATGGTTCAACGCCTCAACCTACCACACACTTCAGGCACTCAGGCGACACCGCAACAGTCTCATTTTTAGATGGACATATAGAAACTCGTACTGCGGTTCCCTTTGCTACCCCTGCATCATGGAATCCAACATCTGTGGCTTTGGCACAAAAATTAAAAATTGGGTATCTATCTGATACAAACATGGCTTACGATGGTAAATAATTAATCGATGCTTCCATTCGTAAGATTTTTCTATATTTTTTCCTATGAAGCATTATTTATCCGAACGAAAGAATACTTAAATCATGCCAATGCGAAGCATGTTAAAATCCAAAATTCATCGAGCCAAAGTAACACAGGCTGATTTGGAATATGAAGGCAGCATCACCTTGGATGCCACCCTCCTTAAACTCGCAGACATTCTTCCAAATGAAGAAGTCCATATCTGGAATGTAACTCGAGGTACCAGATTTCGCACGTACGCAATGCTTGGCGAAGAAAACTCTGGCGTTGTTTGCGTTAATGGAGCAGCAGCCCACCTTGCATCAGCAGGTGATCTAATTATTATTGCAAGTTACTCCTTAATAACCGATGGGGAATTGATTCCACCACCCAAAATTGTTTTTGTTGATTCCACCAACAAACCAAAGAAAATAGGGCAAAGCGAAACACCAGGCCCTAGTTCACCTAAAAACTAATCCCAAACCTATTTCTAGATCACTAATTATTTTGCATTCATTGGTGTAAATCGATGCGTAGGAACAGGCCTACCAGGTTTAAAACTTTGCGTTTTACCTAAAACTGTTTTGGCATTTATAGAACTACAAACTTTACCAACTATTTCACCAACTAACTTTTCAAGAATCACAGGATCAAGTGCAACACGTGCATTAATGATCAAATCAAATTGATTAATTTTAGTATTAGAGGAAAGCGATAATTCAGGCATCGTTCCATTGGATACTAGATTGGCAACGCCAAACGCGCCATCCGCCAAGCCGATAGCTTTTAAATGTGCAACTTCTGCATTATGGCTAACCAATTCTTTTCTTAATTTATCTATAACATCTAGAAGAATTGCATCAACATCAAGAGGTTTATCAGATTGAAGTTGCAGAGTACTGTTTAACCAGCCAAGTTCTGCTTCACCTTCGGCATAAATATCATAATCAATTTCTAATATCTTTCGCCCAAAGCCTCCTTTTTGATCCAGCAACACTGCAAGCTCTTCAATGCCTGTACCAATCTTTGCAGAGATTTTTAAAACAGGTACACCTGGAAACTTCTGAGCAACAAGCGCTAGTAATTCATTTAATTGGCTAGGATTTAATTCATCAATCCGATTAATAACAATCGCATCAGCTTCTTCAAGTTGTTTGATAAATATATATGCGGCCTTAGGTGAAAATCCACTGCCCACTTCATCTTTTAAAATTTTAATTCCATGACTTGGTTTAAAAATCACAGGGTAAGGAGCTACATCAAAACGATTGCCATACAAATCTTTTAACGGCTGAACAACAGTGGCCACGAGATCGGTGCAGGAGCCCACGGGTTCAGCAATAATCACATCTGGACGATTATTTTCTTCAAGAGAACCAATACGATCTACGAGCTCATCAAATTTACAACAAAAACAAGCTCCCGCAACTTCTTCTACAGTTAACCCTTGCGATCTCAAGCTATTAGTATCAACCAAGTTTACAGCCTGATCATTAGTGACTAATGCAACATTCAAGCCTTTAGATTTATAGTGGGCTGCAAGTTTAGACATCGTGGTGGTTTTTCCAGCACCAAGAAATCCACCCAGCATTACAAATTGAATTCGCTTCATTAAAAACCTCACAAAAAATTACGATTTAAATGAGCCATGCAGTTTATACAAACCGCCACCAAGAACAGCCCCAACAGAAGGAGCAAGAATATAAATGGTAAAAAAACCGCCTCTTGGGCCAGGAATCGCAATACTACCCCATCCAAAAAAATAAGAGACCAGCCGTGGACCAAAATCACGCGCCGGATTAAAGCAAGCTTGTGTTAATGGCGCAATTACTGAGATTAAAACCGCCACTGTTAAACCAATAAAAAGAGGCGCCAGATTTGATTCTGGTGCTTTACTGTTGAATGAGTCAGTTAAAGCAAATATGACACACGCAAGAATCATCGTTCCGAGAAGTTCTGCTAAAAAAGCATTAAAATGAGAAACTTTAGAATCAAATGCTATCCGTTTTGAAGGGTCATACAACCCTTCCGAATTTGAAAGAAGCCCAGGGTTAGGAAAATATTCTCCATAACACATTGCAGTAAGTTCACTACCAGTTTCACCGCGAATAATGCCCAGCTCTATTTCCCTTTGTATGATGTAAGGTTGGTAAATGACAAACAGAAAAAAAGCAGCAACCATTGCACCTAAAACTTGGCTGGTTACATATGGAAATACTTTACGAAAAGGGAACATTCCCCAAAAAGCAAAAGCTAATGTCATTGCAGGGTTTAAATGGGCACCACTGATATGATTAGTACAATAAATCGCAAGTGTAACCCCAATGCCCCATACAATAGCAACTTGCCAAAGGCCAGATTGAGAACCAGTTAGAACTGCACTATGAACAACCCCACACCCAATAAACACAAGTAAAAAAGTCCCCAAGGCTTCCGCAAAACAACAAGAGAACAATCCAGATTCATTTTTTTTGTCCAATTTACGTACCCTTATGAACAACATTTCTTGGAAATTTTAGAGAACTCAAGCCTGCAACAACCTAGATCCAAATGGCCTGTAGAACCTGAAACACCCAAACCTGACTGCAATTCGTAATAAATAAACCGCCCCATGCGATTAGATTTTACCAAACCAGCTTTCCTTAAAATCGAAAGATGATGAGAAACCTTAACCATATGCTTCCCAAGGCAAGAAGCCAATTCTCCAACATTGCGCGATTTTTCACTTAAACATTCAATAATCCGCAACCTCTGCGGATCCGAAAGCAACGCGAGCATATGAGAACAGTGAACAGGTTTAATATCAAGCAACCCAACTCCCCAAAAAATTGATACTTAACACTTACGTAAGACTATCATTTAGTAATTTAATTTCACTAACAAATATGTCTACTAAATTTAATAATTTTAACTAAGCTCAGATGCTTCTTATAACAGCCAAATTGCTGTATATTATAGTGGTGGGTCCTGTGCTTCACTAGGAATATTTTTCAACATGCGCTTTACCAAAGGTTTTACATTAATCGAACTTCTTGTCGTCATTGCAATCATTGCAATACTGATTGGGTTACTTTTACCTGCGGTACAAAAAGTAAGAGAAGCTGCTGCCAGAATTTCAGGTAGTAATAATTTAAAACAACTTGGAATGGCTACACTTAATTTTGAGTCATCAAATGGGCATATTCCCAATAGCGGCGGTTATGACTATAGTCTGCCAAACAATTCTGTCCCATACACAACACCTAATGCATTCACAACCATTCCCGGTTACGGACAATTTCGCCCCCGTTGGGGAGACCCAAACAAACAAGCAAACAAACAATTAGGATCTACTTTTTACTCTCTTTTACCTTACTTAGAACATGAATCCCTTTTCAGAGATCCAATCGCCTGCTTCAAAACAGCCGTAAAAACTTTTTATATGCCCATGAGAAGATCACCCATTCCACAGGTTGTTCCTACAAACGATTCAGTTTATCCAGGGTATTCCTATAACGATGGAGGGCAGGGGGCGAACGCTCGAACTGATTATGCAGCTAATGATCAGGTTTTTTTCACCACCTATGCAGGTTGGGGCAAAGTATCATCTTTAACCGGCATCCTTGATGGAACCTCTAATACCATTTTCTTTGGTGAAAAAGCCTTGGCACAATCAGCTTATAACTCTGGATCTTGGTATTGGGATGAACCTTTCATCATGGGAGGTACTGGTGGGACCGGCAGATGTGGTTCCGAACTTTATTCTGACTCACAATTAAACACTTTCCCTGATAGAGTTTCAGGAACAGGGTGGTCTGTTGCAAATACCGGGGAATCATGCGGAGGCGGAAATTGGGGAAACACAAGTTTTTCAGGAGGGCCACAATTTACGTTCGGCGATGGCAGTGTTCGCACCATTAACTACAACACCCCCTCAACCAAAATCCAATTATTGATTCGCCCAACAGACGGTCAGTCTATATTATTGGATTAACAAGATACCAAAATGTTTACAATACTAGATGCCGAAAAATCACGTATCCAATCATTTATTGGAAAGCAATTATCTAACTCTAAAAATGAGTTAGAAGCACGTTTATTCCCTATGATATCTGGTCAACCAGAATGTATTGACTATTATCAATTTAATCGTATATTACAAAGATATA
>CAJCCR010000208.1 GCA_903960945.1 uncultured Planctomycetaceae bacterium | reverse complement strand
CCTTTCACACATTATTCCTTCGCTTGCGCTTCAGGCTTGTTAGACAAACAAATACCGTTCACAGCGGATTTATATCCGCTGCTCAATAATAAAAATGGGTCCCACAATTTCTTTCAGAGCCGGAAGTTTAAGCGACGGTTTTGCATCCTTGCGCAGGCGCATACAAGTTTTTATTGCATATCAATACAAGCCTGAAGCGCAAGCGAAGGTTTTTCAAATGCTCGTTTACCTTTCACACATTATTCCTTCGCTTGCGCTTCAGGCTTGTTAGACAAACAAATACCGTTCACAGCGGATTTATATCCGCCGCTCGAAAGAATATTTTCTTCAATCTTCTTATTCAAACTTCCAGGCATCGTTGAAGAAGCCTGCAGTTTTAATTTTGCCAGGAAAACGACCATTAGGTGCGATGTTTAAATCGATCACCGCATAATCAGGCAACTTGGCAATCTGCCTTGCGTTGTTCAAATAATCATAATCCCTGAAAGTAAACCCACTGTTAAGCACGACATACTTGCTTGGGTTTTCTGGATTGGGATGAATCATGATAAGTGCATGATCACTGGAACTGAACTTTTCTTTGTTCACCACCAATTCAGAATCCCACTTTACTGGAAGCTTGGAAGCGATCTTTGCTATGAGCTTATTACTACTAGCATCACCCCAAAGGATAAGATGATTTTTCTTGATATCTTCCTCGGTAACATCGGTATCGTTTTTAACACGGGCCTCGCCTCGGAACTGCTTGCGCCAATGATCCAAAGAGCGATCCATCTCAGCTTTCACCCAAGCCTGCACTTTTGGGTTCTTGGATTCACCGGTAGGTCGAACCACCAAAAAGCTATCCATGAAAGCATCATCAATAGGGCCGGATAAACCATGCACTTTGCGTTCGCCTGGGGCAGTGGGCGCAGTCACTAATTTCCAGCTATTGTTTTCTTTACGAAAATGAGCAGCCCAAGAACGATCAGATTGTGGCGCATTGCAAGTGATTTCAACACCATCAAGAATGACCCTAGTTTTTTGGGTAACATCCAGCGGGCATAATCCACTTGGCATATTTAGGGTAAGCCCTTCCACATTCGTAGTGCTGACTTTGATGGTCTTAGTATCAACTATTTCCGCATCGACCAAAGCTTTTTCCCAATGCTGTTTAAGAAGATCAACCTGCACCCAAAGCATCTGGTTATAACGCAAGGTATAGGTGGAGAAACGAATCCGCTTGGGAATTGCGGTGCGGCCTTTTTCAACAATAGCATCGATACGATCGCTGATTTCTTTTTTAGCAGCCGGATGATAACTGTGCCCGGTTTTTGGCCCGATAATATGACGGAGCTCGATGCCTTCTTTTTTCAAATAGGTTTCCATGATATCAGCAGCTTGCTTTTGATTATCATTCTCACCGCTATAAGCAACGACCGGAAGATTGGCGAGGTTGATGGCCCAATCCGTGCAATCATACCAATGAAGCAACTTCTTTTCCCAAGCGTTGGGAGTGATGATTTCTTTCTGAAAGACTCTGAGGAATTCAGGGGTTTCAGAAAAGCCAGCACCCGGAGCTGCAGCTACCCATCTTCCAGGGTAATGCACTGCGAACTGCCAGCATGCAGCACCGCCCATCGAGAAACCGCGAATCACAACCCGGTTGCGATCAATCGAATAATTATTTTCAACATGATTCAATGCTTCGATGCCATCCATTTCGCCTGCGAACTTATTGGCGCAACAATATCTGCCATACAGTTGCAGCACCATGCCGCCTGTAGGAACGAATTGGCCCGCACTACGCATCGCACCTTCAACAAAGTTCAACTCAGAAAGTTTTTCCCCTCTGCCATGGCACCAGAGATCAAGCCTGCGCTTGCGATCAGTCATACCGGTGTAATCAGCAGGGATAGCAATACCATAGGGCTGAACAGAATCATCAATTTTGGAACGATAACCACGAACAACCAAACCGGTAGCAGTAGCCCAAGGCGCTTTACCTTCGGCAAGAGACTTAGCACGATCCATGCCCAATTGCAGATGTTTCTTGGCGATGGGGAATTCCTTGACATCGTAAAATTCGTTGTGGGCAAGAGCATAGCGAACGCTGTTATGAAAGATTTCAACATCTGGAAGAAGCTCTGCGATGGGTTTACCAGCGAGTGATTTTTTGAGTGTGGCAATTTGTTTGCCCAGATCATCAACGCCTTTTTGCAAATCAGCACGAACCTCTGCGGGCACCATGACTCCCTCTGGGGGAACGGGTCGCACTTTTTCAGCGATGTTATCCTGCGGGCCATCTGCGAGTACAAAAAGCACGGATGCGAAAAAAAGTGAAGCAGCAAGGATTCTCATGGTAGCACTCTCGAAGGTATGAAAGAACCCACCCTGCTTTCACAAGGTGGTGAAATCACAGGGTGGGAAAAGGAATCAACAAAAAATCAGATAATACTAAAGCGAATAACCCTTGCGATATTCAAAATGCAAGTGTTGATCAGCAGCAGAATCATTAGTGAACTTGAAAGCTGGACCATCCCATTCAAGTTTCTTGCCTGCCATCTTCATGCCAACATTACCAAGCAAAATAGCTTCGGTAAGCATGCCAGCATAGTTGAAGTTGGACATTGCAATGGAAGGATCATTCTTGCGAATGGCTTCAACCCATTCAGACTTCATGCCACCATCGCCCTTGCCATTGCGGGGAAGAACCTGATCAACCTTGGGTTTTTCCATGACCGAACCATCAAGGTTATAGATTCTGAAGGAAGCACCATAATCGTTGGGGGAGTAAATGATACCCTTATCGCCAACAAGGATGGAACCGGATGCAACAAGCTTTTCTTCCTTGCCATCTTTATCCTTAGCAAGAACTTTAGCCTGAAGTTCCTTAGGAGGATGAACAAGAACATTATCTTTCTTGCCTTCGTACCAGTTGAGGGTAACAGGCGCCATGGTATCGCGCGCTGGGAATTGCAAAGCAACCGTTGCCCAACCGGGATAGGTTTCGACATTGGTGGTTTCGCAGTTGGAAAGAACAGAAGTTGGGTGGGCAAGTTTAAGTGCCATGAATGCCATGTTGGCGGTATGGCAAGCCATATCACCAAGGGCGCCAGTGCCGAAATCCCACCAGCCACGCCAAGCAAAAGGATGATAACCAGGAGCATAAGGGCGCATGGGGGAAGGCCCGATGAATTCATCCCAATGAACATGTTTAGGGCATTCATGGGTACCGGTTGGTCGGGTGGTTACTTTAGGAGCCTGTGGCCAAATAGGCCTGTTGGTCCAAACATGAACTTCCTTAACTTGGCCAATAACGCCTGCACGAATAATTTCAACTGCTTCGCGGAGGCCGTTTTCAGCGGTACCTTGATTACCCATCTGGGTGCAGACCTTTTTTTCAACAGCAAGTTCACGAAGAACGCGAGCTTCTTTTACGGTATGAGTTAAAGGCTTTTGCACATAAACATGCTTGCCCATTCGCATAGCCATCGCAGCAGCGGGTGCATGGGTATGATCAGGGGTACCGATAACTACAGCATCGATATCCTTGCCCATTTCTTCGAGCATTTTGCGGAAGTCATTATATTTCTTAGCCTTGGTGAACTTTTCACCCTTCTTGCCAAGGGTGTTATCATCAATATCGCAGAGACCAACCACTTCGCCAAGAGCGCCTGCTTGATCGATGTCGCTACCACCCTTACCACCAACGCCTACGCCAGCAAAGCGAAGGCCTTCGAGAGCAGATTTCTTTTCTTGTGCGCCAGCAATGCCACCTGCCAGCCAAAAGCCAGCCCCAGCAATGGAAGTTTGTTTAACAAAACTACGACGATCAGGCTTTCTAATCATTTTAAATTGCTCCTAAAGATAAACATCAAAAACAGCACCACCTCTGGTATAGAGGTGGCAAAAGGTTGGATCAGAATCTAGAAATACTAGTCTAAAGCTGCGAGAAGGGTTGTGCAACAGGTTTTACAGTTTTTGTGAGAGGTTGCACTTGGGGGGGCATAATATGCAAGCCATCGCTATTAGGCTTTTTGCCATCCTTTACCGCTAAGGCATGATGTTCAAAATCAACCCAGGCAAAATAACTGACTGCAATGCACAAAGACCATGCAAACAAGTTAGGGAAAAGTGATGGGCCAAAAAACTTGACCGCTGTTCCTGCAAACTGATTCAATTCCACAGTTACACCGTTAAAATCAACACTGCAAAGTTCATCCAAAACCAAATGCGACAAGAATCCAACCATGGCACTTGCAGCCATATAAACACGAAGCAATGTAGAGTCATGGGTATAGCAAAGGAAAACGAGACCGCCCGCGATAACCATCGCAGGAACACTATGGAACATTCCCCTATGCACACTTAAACGCCTGAATATATTAGAAAGCCCAAATCGTATAAACACATAAAGTATGGCCAAGATGGCGAAGGTTTGATCTTCTGTGAGGCCAAAACCCAGCATGCGCTTAAGCAGCATCAGCGGCACAACCACTGCGGTAAGATTGAACATTTCGCGTACGGGAACGCCGCTACTGCTATCAAGATCTGGTAGCAACCCACTAACTGCGGTAATGCCCGCAGCCATCAAACTGGTGCCCCAATCGAGATCAAAATAAAAAGTAGCAAGCAAGCCATTAGCTACTGCCAACATGGAAGAAAACCTAAGATGTCCGCGATAACTAGCCATAAAGCACCTCCTTGTGCCAAACGAAAAACATAAATCACTCAGGCTTCATGCCCAAATTTTTAAAGAGAAATCCCATTTGATCTGCAACTTCATCAAGAATTTTAGCCGTAGGCTTACCAGCACCATGCCCAGCCTTTGTTTCAATCCTTATAAGCATAGGGTTAGAGCCCTTGTTGCACTCTTGCAACATTGCTGCAAATTTAAAGCTATGCCCAGGCACCACACGATCATCCGTATCCGCGGTGGTAATCATGGTTGCGGGGTAGGATGTTCCCTTTTTAAGATTATGGTAAGGCGAGTAAGCATAAATAGCTTTAAATTCATCTTCATTATCCGCAGAGCCGTAATCATCAACCCAGAAACGCCCAGCAGTAAACTTATGAAAACGAAGCATATCCATTACGCCAACTGCGGGAAGGCATGCGCCAAATAAATCGGGCCGCTGCGCCATGCAGGCACCCACTAATAATCCACCATTGCTACCACCCTGAATCGCCAGCTTAGAGCTTTGGGTATATTTTTCGCTGATGAGCCATTGCGCCCCTGCAATAAAATCATCAAAGACATTTTGTTTAAGAAGCTTGGTGCCCGCTTTATGCCAAGCATCGCCATACTCGCCACCACCACGAAGGTTTGCAACTGCGAATACCCCGCCCATTTCCAACCAAGCTATCCTGCTGACAGAAAACGAAGGCGTAAGCGAAATATTAAAACCACCATACCCATACAGCAGCACCGGGTTGTTGCCATCTTTCTTCAACCCCTTGCGATAAGTGATAAACATAGGCACCTTGGTGCCGTCTTTGCTTGGGTAAAAGACCTGCTCGACCTGATAATCATCGGGGTTAAACTTAACTTTTGCGGTGCGATAAACTTCGCTGGTGCCTTTTTTCAAATCATAACGATAAATGGAAGGTGGCGTTGCGAAGCTAGAAAAGGAATAAAAGGTTTCGCTGGCATTTTGCTTGCCACCAAAACCACCCGCAGTTCCAATACCAGGCAGCGGAAACTCAGAAGACGTTTTCCCATCGATTGAAAACATTCGAACTAAAGTTCGCGCATCCTTCAAATAGCTTGCAATAAATTGTTTTCCAAAAAGGCTGGCACCCTGCAAAGCTTCTTTTGTCTCGGGGATTATTTCCACCCAGTTAGCAGGTTCAGGATTTTCTAACTTAATGGATACAACCCGGTGCAATGCGGCTTTGTAATTCGTCTTGAAATAAAGGGTGCTACCCTCATTACCCACCAAGGAATATTCATTGTCGAAATTATCGATCAGATCCACGGGCTGTGAATCTTTTTTAGTCAGGTCAAAATAAGTAACCCGATAATTATGATCGGTGCCCTTCCAAGTGGTGATGAGCAGGTATTTGCCATCTTCCGTAACTTCGGTTTGGAAACCCCATTCAGGATGATCAGGGCGTTTGTAGATTAATTTATCTTCTGATTGGGCTGTTCCAACTTTGTGGAAATAAACCTTCTGATTGAGATTAAGCCCTTGGAATTTCGTGCCTGCTGCGGGTTCATCATACCTGCTGTAATAAATACCCTTGGCATCGGGCGTCCATGCAGGGCTTGCAAATTTGACCCAGCGAAGCTCGTCTGTAAGTTGTGCCCCAGTATCGACATTTAAAATGCGCCAAACATGCCAGTCAGAACCTGCTTCAGCGATGCCATATGCAAGAAGCTTCCCATCATCACTGGGAATCCAGGAGGAAAGAGCAACCGTACCATCTTTCGCCATGGTGTTTGGATCAAGAAGAATACGAGGTTTCCCTTGAAGTCCATCTTGGACCAAAAGAACCGCTTGGTTTTGCAAGCCATCATTGCGTGTGAAGAAATACCTGCCTTCACGAACCACCGGCGTAGAGAATTTTTCGTAATCCCAAAGCTCAGCAAGGCGCTTGCGAATTTTTACTCTCTCGGGGATTTCCCCCAGATAGGCATTGGTGACAAGATTTTCCGCTTCAACCCAATCTTTCACTTCAGCAGAATTTCGAACATCATTTTCTAACCAACGATAAGGATCCGCAACTTTAGTTCCATGATAATTATCGACCTGTTCAATTTTTTTAGTGCTTGGATATTTCAATGGAGGACCCTGAGCTTTAAGTGATTGGCTACTGAGTAAAGAGATAATAAACCCAAGAAGAAACAAGGATCGGTAATTCATATTGGTTCACCAAAAAGCAATAAAGCCAAGCCAAAAGAAGAGTGCTTTCGATAGCATTGGGCTTTACGAGCATGATTATAAAATCAACTGAAACCAACTGCTGATGAAAAACAGATTCAGCTTCAGTAAAGAGAGTTACTTAGTTTTCGGGTGCAGGAGCAGGTGCTGGTGCCGGTGCGGGAGCAGGCGCTGGTGCGCCATCTTTGGTAAGTTTACCTGGCCTTGCAATCACTTTATCGACTGAATCGGGTGGGCCATTGGGGGTAGTCAACCTCATGTAATCCCAAAAAAGAAAACCACCACCTATTAATTGTGCAAGCAATGATAAAATCAAAATGCCTGTGTATGCATCACTGCGTGTGCCCGATGAAGAGGCCTTTGCCTTGGCTGCCATGATTGGATACCCTCCTTGATAAACTTCTTAATTTGGCTTTTACAATTAGCTGCCTAGAATGCGACTTGCAACACGATCACCAGCAATCGGCTTATCTGACAACGGTTTAACCGGTTGGGCAACAGCTTCATTAGGTGTAACTTCGAGAATACGAACGGTGCCCAGATACTTGGATTGAGTAGCCACCGCAGAAAGCCTGAAGACTTCAAGCGTATGACCTTTGGTAAGGCCAGCATCAGAGCCAATGGAAATTTTGATTAAGCCGCTGGAATCAGCAACCTTGACCATACCTTCGATATTGTCTGGTGGAGGGTTCTTACTTGCTTTGTTGACCTGTGCCAAAGCGGAGGTACCACCTGATTTGGCACGTTCCATATCTTTTGCCATCTCGCGCAGTTGAACTTCCAATCTTTCATTGGTTGATTTGAAAGTTTGTGCAGCGATTCTTTCAGCAATTTCCTTTGCCCTTGTTTGTTCCAACAACGTGGAAATTTCTGAATTGCGTTTCACTTCTGCTTTCAGAATCTCACTCATCTGGGCGTTTTGTTCTTGCCTGCGACTTGATTCTGCAACCGCGGTCTGCAGCACGATATCTTTTTCATTCAGCTTTTTAGAAGCTTCATTGTATTTCTTATCTAAATCATCCTTCACCCTTTTAAAATCTTCTACTTCCATTTTCAGCTTCGCAATCTCAACTTCTTTTTCCTTAACGGAAGACGAGCCACTTTCCTGAAGCGTTTTATTTTCTTCCTGATAGGTGGTGTTGCTGGCTTTCAGCACTTCCCGCTCGCGCTGCACCTTTACGATTTCAGCATTCTTATTGGTATCTGCGGTGAAGACCATCAGACCCATAGCACCTACGAACAAGCTGAATATCAGATTCACAAATACCAGAATTTTTCCTACAGGTGTCATGGCCTGACCCTCACTTCAATGTTAGGACTTTACAGCAGTCAAAAACCATTGCTTTAATCTTAACAGAAACCAAGCAATATATCTTGACAATAGCAATATTTACATCCGGGCGGGACTATGCCTTGTATTGCAATGCTTGTCAACGGCAACAATCGCCAGCCAAACCAATGGGCCAGAAATAGTTTCAAGCATTTACAAAAACAGGGTAAAAGGGGCAAGAATGGGAGGCTAGGGGAGGGTAACCAAGCCTGAATTGCGTAGTTCATTAAAGCGGATATCAAGTTCTGAGCGTCTTTTGGTCAAATCGAAATGTTCGAGGGTTAAATTAACATAAGCTTGTTCGACTGCATCAAACTCTTCTGCGAATTTTTTGCGCTTTAACTTTTCTTCTTCAATGATGGTTTGCAAACCTTTGACAAGGACGACGGGTTTGCCATCGGGCCCAAGTACCGTTTTACCATCCGCATCCTTTTGAAAATGATCCGCCTGAATATCTACCAATCTTTTGTTTTCTTTTGAAGTATCATCCAGAACTTTTTGCATGGCCCTTATTTCATTATCGAGATCATCAATCTTTTTACCAAGTGCGTTCAGGTTCTCGAAGGAATTTCCATCGCGGTCTTTTATTTCTTCAAATTGCAACGGAATAAACTTGGCAGTTAAGCGAACAGGTTGCCCATCTTTCAAAGTAATACTCTTGGCGGGCTCTTTCTCCGATGCTTTGTTTTTTAGAAATTCCAACTGATCAAAGTAATATTTCTCGGTCACTGCAACTTGCGACTCAAGCTTTTGCATTTTTTCACGGCCCGACTGATAACGGTTTACAGCAATCCCAATCGGACTAGGAGAACCATCTTTAGCATCTTTAAACCATGCCTCTATCTTTGCCTTGCGCTGATCAATTTCCTGCCACGAGCCTTCCTTGGGTTTGCCATCTGGCCCGATTACCGGAGTAAGAAGCGGATTGGAAAAAAGAGAAATCCCCCAAGTTGCAAGGGTGAAGCTGCTTAACGCAAGCAGGTAGACCATTTTTTTGCCGATATTAAGAGCCATGGCTTCCTTTTAACTTAATCCGGGTCTAGTGGTTCGCTTCTACCGCACGAAGATTCTTTTCCTTCACCTCATTACCCACCCTATAGCCCTGCAATTTTTTATGCACCGAAAACAACCGCTCACTGATCACCTGAAAATTACTAACCAGATTACTAGTTTGATCCCTTTGGTCTTCCAGATCTTTTTCCATCTTTGCGAGCAACAACTTTTCTTTGACTAATAGCGCCTTCTGGGTTTTTATACGCTCATCATACTCGAGTTTGAATCCTTCGATTTGCTTGGCACGCTTTGCCCTACGGTCCATCTCGATAAGCAGTTCACGATGCTCCGTAACGAATATAGCCTCTTCCCTGGTAAGATGAGCCTCTAGATGATCAAAGGCGCGAGTCAGCACCACCGCATGCCCATCCAATGCCTTGGAAGCGTAATCCGGGCCAACCACCACTACTAATCTGCGCAGCGATTCTTCAGAGCCATCATCTACAACCTGATACAAGGAAAGTAACAACGCAGCGATTGCAGTTCGGGATTCAAATTTGCTGATAATATTAGCTTGTTGTGGGAGCCTGTTTTTTTCGCGAGGTTCTGATGTTAAGAATAAATTATCCACACCTTCACGAAGCGAAGTGTATTCATCCGCAAGAGTCTTTGGGTCGGCTTTGTTGACCAAATCATCGTATTTACGCCTATCTACATAAGTAATGGCATGTTCCATTAGTAACTTGGCAAGAAACCGGGCCTTCTTATCACTACCTTCGATTTCTTTTTCTTTATCATCAAACTTCTTGTGCATGCGCTTAACTTCATCAACCTGGGTTAAAACAACCCTATCACCAATTTTCAATGGGCCGCCCGCATCCTTAAAAATTGCTTTTAACGCGCCATCCTCAAGGCTATCGAGATTAGATTTGATGTTTATATTTGTTTTGGTGGTTTCATCATCATCAAAGGGCAAACCATTAAGCACAATATCTTGCCTGAATACCAGATAAGTCCAGTTCTTGCGAACGCCCAAATCTTGAACTAGGATAACTCCCAGGCCGAAAGCCAGCAGAGTGTTTAACAGCGCAAAGATTTTTCCAAGTAGGGACATCGAATAACCTGTCTCTTGTTCCATAGGATGGATTGCACTAGAGAACCTATCTCTTAATTATATCTTTCCCCATAACAAGGCGTTAGGCCAATAAAATGTGCATGATATTTAAGCGAAGCTGTATCTATTAAAACGATCGATATGGATTTAGCGAATGCAAGCTTTCCTTAAGGCCGAACCCCTATTTAAAAAATTCGTGAAGATTTTGTTCTTAATACGCTTGTCATTTAATCTAAGATAAGATGACCCTATGAAAGAACCAACCGAAACCCCTGACGCAACCAAACCCCAAGGATATATCCAATCCTTGGGAAAGATCGGCCAATACGATCTGCTTAAGAAAATAGCAGAGGGTGGCATGGGTTCGATCTATATGGCACGCAGCACCAAGGATAAATCCGTGGTTGCGATCAAAGTGATGTCGCCCAATTATGTTCATAACCCTGTGTTATTAAAAAGGTTCGAACAAGAATACCGGGTTGCAAGCAAATTTAATCACCCCAATCTGGTGCGAGCACTCGAATTTGGCACCGATAATGACCTGCCTTTTCTAGTACTAGAGTTTGTGAATGGCGAATCCTTAGGAGTCATAATCAGCAGGCAAGGAAAATTGGAAGAATTGGAAGGGATAAAAATCATTGCCCAAGTCGCCAAGGCGCTAAATCAGGTTCATAAAGATAAGCTAATCCATCGGGATGTGAAGCCAGACAATATTCTTGTAGGGAAAAACGGGATAGCCAAATTGACAGATTTAGGCTTAGTCAAAGAAATACTGGTGGGGGATCTAAATCTGACTCGGTCGGGAAGGGGGCTCGGAACTCCAAACTTCATGGCGCCGGAGCAATTCCGAGATGCCAAGAATGCAGATATCCGATGCGATATTTACAGCTTGGGTGCCACCCTTTACACCATGTTGACAGGGGAACTGCCTTATAAATCAGTTAATCCGCTAGAAACTTGGATGAAAAAGGTGCAAAACGATTTGCCCACACCCCGAGAACTGAACCCTCGCATTTCAGAACGAACCGACTGGGCAATTCGTAGAGCCATGGATAGTGATCCTGATATCCGCCCTTCAAGCTGCAGGGAATTTGTCGAAGATCTAGTTGGAAAGAGTACACGAAAATCAGCAGTTACTTCCCCAGCATTAGAAAAAACAAATATTAAACAACCTTCAGAGCCAATTTGGTTTATGGCTTATAACGATGACCAAGGCAAACAGCATGTGGTAAAGGGAACTGCCAAGGCTATCCGAAGAAGCTTTAAGGATGGAATTTTAGAAGACCCATTCAAGTACAAGTTGGCTAAAAGTCTAGAAGGCCCATTTGAAGAGATGAAGATTTTCCCGGAATTTAGAGATTTAGCAGTCCAACTGACTAAACCGAATTCTACGCCGAACTCTAAAACCCAACCGGCCGACCCAGCATCTACTCCCACATCAGAGCCTACCAGAATTTTAAAAGGGCTTAATCGCCAAAAATCTGGCACCCCACCTTGGGTTTACTATGTGGTAGGTGCAAGTACCATAATTGCAATTTCATTAATTATCTGGGTTGTTATCCTCTTGACTAGACAATGAAAATGATTGCTAATATGCCTGTTTTTTCAGAAATTCCTTCAGTTCCACACTCTTCATCTATGATTCCTTAGCCCCCTTTGCGGTAGGAATGCATTGTGCTTTTACCGGAAGGACGCAGCCAACTTGTGTTATTTCGCGTCCTTGGAGGTAAAAAAGCTTTTAGGAAACAACTTTTCAGACATGACTCAATGTTTGATTAAAGAAACATCTTGATTTTTTTCGATACAACATTACAATGATTGATGAAGTGTTTGATTGTCCTCTGGAGTTTCCTTTGTCTACCAAACCTGTTTGCTCGCACTTGGATCATGCTAAACGGCCAATATCTTTGCCTTTACAGCAAAATATTGAACGCGCTGCCACTCTATTCCGAGCCATGGGCGAACCTTCCAGGCTTAAACTTCTTGCCTTATTGGATCAAGGAGAAAGCTGTGTAGGCGACATCGTTGAAACCCTCTCAGATAAACTATCTAGCATTTCCCAACGTCTTAAAGTCCTCAGGGCTGAGGGACTGTTGGTCAGGCGAAGAGAAGGTAAACACCTTTTCTACTCCCTTGCCGATAATCATGTTTCTTCCTTGTTACGAAATGCTTTGGCTCATGCAACCGAATTGGAAACATCCGATTCCCATGAACCAATCTAACTTTTAGGAGCTTTATCATGGCCAATTGCAACGAAAATCATTCATCCCACACCCATGGCGCAAATTGCGGACACCAAGGCATCGTCCACCAAGGCCATGTTGATTATCTTCACGATGGACACATGCACCATATGGATGGATCAAAAGTTGAAGAACACACTTTGCCTGTGGATGCCAACAACCCTGCAGACTGCACCACCGGTCATTCATGCAATGCACACGATGCTGCACACAAACACGGCCCCGATTGCGGGCATCAAGCCGTGCCCCATGGCGACCATGTAGATTACCTTGTCGATGGGCACCTTCACCATCCCCACAACGGTCATTGCGATAACCATGGTAAAGTTCAACTAGCGTAGTAATGTAAAAACTTTGAAGAAGGCCCTGGGAAAATTCCCGGGGCCTTTGTTATTTGAATTCGGTCTTGTCAGAGGATTCAAGCATTTCGCGAAGAGTTTTTTCAATGCTTGCTGAGATTTCATCTAAAGGAAGATGATTCAAACTAGATTTATAAAAAGGGTTTTGCAATTCTATCCCGATTTGATCCAAAGAAACCAAAGGATAACTCACCAACATGATTACCAGAGGTACAAGCCAGTCTGTTTCCATCTGGTGAAGCAAGGCAAAAGGCAGGGTGACAAGAAATATTGCAACGAACCTGCGGATTTTAACAGAATATACCAAAGGTAGCGGGGTCTTTAAAATTCGCTCACAAGCCCCAACATGATCCATCAGCAGCGATCTTTCCCTTTCCATCTGGGCAAATGTAAATGGATTGAGAGACCCTTTGTCCAATTCTAAACTAAGCAACCCTGCTATTTTCAACAACACATAAAAAGGCATGTGACTTGAATTAACAAGCTTTTCCGCCTCACTTTTTCCCAACAACTGTTCGAACTTTCCCAATTCTTTTTCCGACCTCAAAGAAGATTTAGCTGCGTAAGGGAAAACCATCACCCACGTTACAACTTCTTTGCGCCAGGCTTTGTCTTTGGGACCATACGCCAGCGATTCTAAAGCCAGATTTCGAGTCTGATTTACAATCCCTCCCCATAAGGTTCTTCCCTCCCACCAGCGATCGTAGCCTGCATTGGTGCGCAAAATTAACAACAAGCCAAGGGCAGCACCCGCTATTTCATGCGGACCCACCTCCAGCCCTAGGTTCACTTGGAAAACATCTTCAATGTAATGATCAACAGCACATATGATCGCCGCTATTAATCCAAAAA
Organism: uncultured Planctomycetaceae bacterium; assembly: GCA_903960945.1. Taxonomy (GTDB): domain Bacteria; phylum Planctomycetota; class Planctomycetia; order Gemmatales; family Gemmataceae; genus UBA969. The sequence goes on along the minus strand of CAJCCR010000208.1, from coordinate 5,912 downwards.
CAAAAACATTGAATATAACAATTGGGGTTACGGAACCCTTAATTAAAACTGCTTCCCGCCAGAATGTATAAAATTCATTAGATTTCATTCAATACAACTCTCAATTAAATATCAGGCAAACGCATGGGCTTACTTTTAAAGCAAATAGTAAATAAAATAAACTTCAATTGCAATCAGACTTAAACAAGTCAACACCCACTTTATGGATTTCTGTTTGATCTAGTTCCCACTACAATGCTTTTTGGAACTTGCGGGAACAGAGTTTTTTTAAAAAAACTCAAAAATAATGATACCTTGCATCTATAAAGCCAAGGTTTTATTTCTCATAGAATTGGTAACCGCCATCCCATGAAGCATCAGGGGGATTCTGCTGATAATCCCTGCAACGATCAACATAAATTTGACTTAACTTATCATCAGGATTTTCACTGGCTAATTTTTGGAATAAGCTCAAACCAACCGACCAGTCTTTTTTAACATAAGTTACAAACGCTTTTTTAAATTCTACACAAAACTTAATCGTACTTTCTGATGTTTCTCCTGCTATACCCAGAAGTTCATATACCATGATTTTCTTATCTTTCCCCTTCACACCTACTAGATCAATCGGGCGAGTAATCAATCGGCTTCCACAAGCCTTTAAAGTTACATCTGAAATCATGATCGTTGTACCATAAGCCTTGTTCAATCCTTCAAGCCGACTTGCAAGATTTACGTTATCACCAATTACGGTATAGTTTAAATGTTCTTGGGTACCAATGTTCCCAAGCACCACATCACCTGTATTAATGCCCACTCTGGCGTTGAATATCGGCTTATTTAATCTAGCCCATTTCTGCTGTAAAAAAGATAACTTTTGAAGGCCCTGAATTGCAGTTTTGCAAGCTTTGAATGCATAGTCATCGCAATCGCGCGGGGCATTCCAATACGCCATCACTGCATCACCAATGTATTTATCAACGGTGCCTTCGTTTCTAATAATCACCGAAGAAAAACAACCGAGGTATTCGTTTAGTTGAAGTACCAAATCGTTAGGGGAAAGGCTTTCAGAGTAATGGGTGAAGTTTGCGATATCCGCAAACATGATGGTAACATCTTTTTCTTTCCCGCCTGGTATAGCTCCGGTACCAGCATCAAATAAACTTTTCAACATGTCCTTGGGCAGATACTGCGTAAAAGCTTGAAGCCCAATTTGCATTAGATTCATGGAATGAGCCAAATTCTTAATCTCTATGATTTTTGAATCAGCACGAACTTTATGGGTAAAATCAAGCTTTCCAATTTTCTGCGAGAGTAAAACCAAACTTTCTATGGGTTTAGATGCTGACCGTGCAAGTATGATCGAAAGAACCACGCTTATGATCATGACAACCATAAGGATCCCGAGCGCCATATAAAAATGGCGATAGGCATTACTAAACAACACTTTCTCAGGCACATAAAGACACACATACCAATCAGGAGCGGTTCCTGGTAAAACCGTTTTAATAATCCCGACATAATCTACCCCATCAACATCAAAGTGGAACAAACTTTCAAAATCTCCACTTATCTCGAGTCCATTTAAAACCGTATCAGGCAGACTCAGGATCATTTTTTCAATAGCAGGATCCTTCATATCTTTAGGGCGGGAATAATAAATGGTATTCCCATTTTGATCTTTAGAAAACCCTTTTTCTTTGAGGGAGTGCGCCAGAACCATTTTGGTCTTATCTGGAGATTGTTCAAAAATAAAAGCATTGATGCCCCTTTTTTGTATTTCCTGCATGGATTCCGCAAGGTACTCACTGACCCACTGGGTACCAATATCCATTCCTAAAACCGAAAATAATTCTCCTTTTTCATTACCCAAGGCGGTCACATAAGTTATTCCAACTATAGCATCCTTGTTATTTTTTAAATTATAATGGCAATTAGTCCATCGGCCTTTTTCTTCAACAGATTGCTTTTTTCCCAAAATATACCAAGGTCTTTTTCGTAAATCAGATCCTCCATTTTCATCAACCGAAAAAGGTTTATGGGGGAAATCAGGATAAGAATAAGTCTTTAAGGTAAAAGTGCCTGAGGCATTTGGGATGATCTCTTCGACAACGACATCTTTTTCTGTATAAACCGAACTTTCACTAAATCGGGAAGGCGCGCGCGTATCATACTTAAAACCAGGTTTTTCCTGCACTGCGAGTTTAATTGAATATCCTGTTTTTTCCTCGGTAAAAATTGCAGTACCAAGGTTGGGATTCACAATGAGACTATGGGCTAGGGTGCTTAAAAGCAAAGAATAATCCACCTTGTCATTTTTTATCCTATAGGAAAAGCGATCTGTCACTTCAATGATATCTTCAGCATCTTGAAGAAAATTTTCCACCTTGAGATTGACCGATTGGGTAAGCAAATGCCCAACCTCTTGGGTGAAATTAACCCTGGCCGTATAAGAAAGCCTAAGGCTTAACAAAGTGATTGTCAGGCCAGAAAACAAAGTCAGCCCAATAAAACAAATCAACAGCGCTGTTCTAAGCCGGTACAGACCTATCGAAGATAATTTCATAAGCTATAATCTCATTATCGAAACCAAAAACCTTCCAGCCAAGCTATACAATAACATCAGATTGCAAAAGTAAGACTTAATTCTTGGATCATAAGATTTAATTGCATAACAGATTGACTGCAAAAGACGCAAGCCAATGTTCCCCTGCGTAATCTCCGCTACTAACATGCCCAAGCGAAGCCTCTGCATGCTTCCTTACACTTTCCAAAAAAATCATTCGCCTAGGATCACCCTCTGAAAGCGCTAGCCCGATATTTTTCATGCACCATGCCCTGCTAAGGTTCAAACCATCAAGATGAACAATCTGCGGGTCGGTACGATCAGAAACAACTGCAGGGCTAAAAAGATTTGCAGGTTCACTTTTCAACAAGTTGGGATAAAACTTATCAAGCCAGGTTGAGAATTCTTTTTGAGGAAGAATCCTACGCATTAAATCCGCTTCCATCAGGCTTGGGGAAAAGAAATCTGCACCATCAGGTTCCCACTTTGCAGGAATCATTTCATCTTTAAGATAATATTCCCGAGCCCGCTTTACTATCAATTGCTCGAGCTCTTTGTTTTCCATTTGCCTCGAATAATCAAGAGCGTACGTCAATCCAAAAGCCGTGTTCGAGTGCACACCACTACGAATAGGGTAAGTTTGCTTAGGGAAATATTGAATGTAACGCCCGACTATAATTTCCTCGAGGGGTTTCAGATGCTGTGCCAGTTCTTTTCCCAGAGGGTCTTCCCAAGAGCGGAGTTCCAAAGTAAGTTTTAAAAACCATGACCAACCATAAGGTCTTTCGAAAGATTTGCTTTCAAGTTTAAGAAAGAACGCAGCTTCTGCTAACAAGTTTTCTTTGGTGATATTCTTTGCCAAAGCTTTTCGTATTTCCTCTGCTTCTTTTAATTGAGGAAACTCCTTTAATATCTTCACCAGCATCCAGTGGCCATGAACCGAGCTGTGCCAGTCATAGCAGCCATGGAATGCGGGATAAAGTTGTTTTGGGCTGAGAATATCCTTGGGGCCTTCAAGAACATTGCCAGGTTTATTGGGGTATTCCCGGTGAATGTTTTTAAGTGCCAGGCCTGCGAATTTTATGGCTTGCTCTTCACTGAGTTTCAGCATAAAACCTTCCGGTGATTTAATTTGTTGTGCACTAAGTGGATTGCAACAAAGGAAACTGAACAAAAAAAGAAAGCAAGATCTTGGCATCATGAACCCTTTTTATTGTTAGCCTTCTTTTCCGCACCTTGTTTATAGTTTTTCCACCAGTCGGGACCTTCAGCTTCGATTTCTTTCGTCAGCTTTTTAATTTCCATCGTCATCTCTAAAAGTTTTGCCTGCTGCTTTTCATTGACCATTTCTTTTTCACTAGGATCTTCTTTGAGATTATAAAGTTCAAATTTGGTCATCTCTTCGTTAGCGATGATTTTCCAATCTCCCTGCCTCATTGCAATTTTCATCACCCCAGGCGCGATATCGCAGTGCCAATATAAAGACTTAGCCCTTTTCACTTCAGACTTTGTTATTGCATCGAGGAAATTACCGCCATCAATGGTGCGATCTTGAGGAAGCTTTGCGCCACTAACATTACAAGCCGTGGCAAAAAAATCGGAACCAATAACTGGAACATCACAGGTAATGTTGGCATTCACATGGCCAGGCCAACGAACAATTCCTGGAACCCGTATGCCTCCTTCGTAAACCGCACGCTTTCTACCACGCAACCCACCGGTGGTGCCTCTGCCCGGGGATTTGATTCCATCACCTTCGGGGCCGTTATCGGAAGTGAAAAATACCAATGTGTTTTCCGAAAGTTTCATGTCATCTAATGATTTCATCAATTTTCCAAAAGCATCATCCATCTGGGTTACATCAGCAAGGTATTCAAGCTGCACCTTATCTTCAATTCCCTCGTACATTTTTTTATACCGATCTGCAGCAGCAATCGGGTAATGAGGTTCATGACTCCAAACCGCCAAGAAAAACGGCTTGTCTTTATCCCGCTTGTTACCCAACCAATCAATGGCCTCTTTTACAATAAAAGGTGCAGAGTGGTCATCAGTCATAGTAACGGGCTGCCCATTTCGAACAAAGTTAACAGGGAAGGCATGACTAGGGCCTGCATTATTTTGGGTGGCTAACCAATGATCATAACCATGATCGTTGGGTTGTGGCTGAGTAGGTTTGTTGAAATGCCCATTGAGGTGCCATTTGCCTACATGGCATGTCGTGTATCCGACTTGTTTAAGAAGAAGGGGGAGTGCAAGTTCACTTTTACGGAGATGGATTTCACGATTTTCAGGAATCCAAGTGAAGACACCATTGCGATAAGGAGTACGGCCAGTCAATAAAGCAGAACGAGAAGGGGAGCAAACAGCGCCTGCACTATAGCACTGGGTAAATTTTGCGCCTTGCTTTGCAAAGGCATCAAGGTTTGGGGTTTTGCAAAGTTTATTACCAAAGCAGGCAAGATCTCCCCACCCAAGATCATCTGCGAGGAAAAGAATAATGTTCGGAGCCTTGGCGGCATGAAGGGGAGCGCCCACTAAAAAGAGTAAGCAACAAGCAAACGCAAAGGTTGATAACTTCATAATAATTCTCATTAATTGGGCAAGATTGTAGAAGACAAAAAGAGGGCATCACCATGGTCATAAATTACACAAAAGAAGCTTAGGAAGGGTAAAAATATTGAACAAGAGGCAAAAAAAGAGAAAAGGTTGGGCCATAAAAAGCAGCATAAAAGCGAAAATAACGATGAAATACGATGAAAACTGGGATCAGAGCAAAAGCTGTCTTACCCGAAAAGTCTCAAATTGCTATAAAAAGCTACTGTAAGCAAAGATAAGTCGATGTTTGAAAGCATCGTAAGTAAACAAAAGGAGATGAATCATGCCAGCCTCAAGACCGAGAACAACCGCTTGGAAAAAACGCACCAAGATACGAAAAGCCAAATTACTGAAAGCATATGATACAAAACTTGGGATTCCCCCAGCAATAATGGAAGTCAAGAAAAAGGGCCCCAAAGTTTCTAAGAAGACACCAGGAACGGCACCTGCTAAGGCTGCTCCTGCTGCCAAAGCCGCTCCTGCCAAGGCTGCACCCGCTGCTAAAGCCGCTCCTGCTAAGGCTGCTCCTGCTGCCAAAGGCGCTAAGAAGTAAGAAGACGATAGTTCAGATTTAAAAGAGTCTGGGAATTTAAAAGCCCGGGCTCTTTTTATTGAATCGCTTTAATCTTTTCTCCCATCGAAACCTTATAAGCCCCGCCTATATTTTTCCCTAAGCAATCGTGCAGGGCAAAATATCCTTTCAAGTTTAGAGTTTCAATTACCAACCTCCCATAGTTAAATGAAGTTATCAAAACTCTGCACAGGGTAATTG
>CAJCCR010000207.1 GCA_903960945.1 uncultured Planctomycetaceae bacterium | reverse complement strand
CTATCAAGGCTTCGGCACTAAAAGGCGTCTGGCCAGATTCTTCAAGCAGATTTGCAGCAAGTAATATTTTTTCGGGAACAGTACAGTCTTCAATCGAAATAACTTTGTTTGCCATTTGTATCCTGAAATTCTAAGGTTGTCACGCTGGTGAAATTATTCAAACACTTGTTAAGAGATACATCAAGAAAAATATTTCAAAGTTCTAAAAGTTAGTTAAGGAGTAAAGTTAGGCCCAGAATTATTGTTCCATAATTTCTATTTTACATCATTTAACATTCGGGTTCTTCGGCTGCATCTTGCTGAGTTATTTCCCGAATTAGTTGGGTGGCATAAGCTCCTGCAGGTAAAGAAAAAGAGAGTCTCACACCATCTGTTTCAAAACCGAGATTCAATTCGGATATGGGGTAAACCAAACATCGCCTTGCGCCCATTAAAAATTTCCCGAATCCTTTCCAAACTTCTTGTTTAAAACCAAAAGATTCGCAAACCTGGGTTTCTAACAACAAGGCTTCCTCTGTAGGCTTTGGATACATCTTCCACCCTTGCATTGGGCCAGTTACTGCCATTAATCCCTGATCCACCCGGGCCTGATCTTCCTGCAAGTTGCGCGCATGGCATTTAGATTCTTGAGGAAGCATGCAAAGTACATCGCCAGCCAAAACTTTCTTGTGTGTGTTGTTAGTAATTCGTAATCTCAAAACCTCATTGAACAACGCAGATTGCACCGCAGATAATGCTAATTTTCGAAGATAAAATGGCCTTCTGGATGCTTCTTTATCTTGTGCCAGCAAATCGAGACCAATTTTCAATGTTTCCAGATTCTTACCGAACCTTTGTTCACCATAGAAGTTCCAAAGCCCAGTCTCCGTCACTCGTTCCACAAGTTTTTTTATCTTTTGCTGATTCTGCTCATCCATATTCGATCTAAGAAGAATATTAAATTGGTTGCCATGCAAGTGACCGGTTCGAAGCTTATTGCTGTGGCGAGATTTCCGTAAAATCTTAAATCCTTCGATTTCTACTTTATCGGTCTCTTTTTCCAAATGCCCAGGCACGCTTATCCACTGCCTTGCCACCGATCTACGATCTTTGTACCCCGCCATCCCTACTTCCATTGATGGAATTGAAAGCGCCTTTGCAAGGCTTCGTGCCATGTATGGGCTAGAAAGATCGCGTTTTTCCACCCAAAGGTAAAGAAAGTCCCCCTCGCCTGCAGGTTCATAAGCAGGAATTTCCTCGACAACAAAATCTTCAGGAACGGATTTTATTTCCCCCTTCACAGGATCGAGCCCTGCGGTTGCAAGAGGTAGTGGCTTTATGTCCAGAAGATTTAACATGAATGCAGTTCCTTTTTCCAAACGGGCGTGCCCTGCGGGCAATTCTCGCCTAAGATAATTTACATGAACATTCAATTTATGAATAATCAGGAGCTTGCAGAAAAATTGCTCCTTATGCGCACCTCCCAAGGCCAATGGGAGAAGTTATTAATCCAAGACAAATTGCAAAAAGTCAGAAAATTCAGGCACCTTCTTGTAGAGCACAGGCAAAGGATTGCCCAAGCATTGTTTCGTGATTCCGGAAAACCTTATGAAGAGTCACTGGGAGCCGAGATCCTACCCCTTGCAGAAGCATGCAAATTTCTTGAAAAGAACGCAGCTTATCTTTTAAGGCCAAGAAAAATCCGTTCAAGCGACACCCCATGGTGGTTGTTCCTGCAAAAATCCAAAGTGCATCGAAAGGCCCGTGGAATTGTCGGAATTATTGGCACTTGGAACTACCCGTTATTTCTCAATGGGGTTCAAATAATCCAAGCATTGGTGGCGGGAAATGGGGTCGTTTGGAAACCATCGGAAAATTCACAGGAAGCTAACACCATCCTTGCTGAACTTATTCTTGCAACTTTTCCCCCAAACATTTTTACAGAGCTTTCATCATCAAGGGAATCAGGGCCGGTTCTTATCAATTCTAATATCGATTTCGTAGTTATGACAGGTTCCGTTGAAACAGGAAAAGCCATCGCAAAAAAATGTGCTGAAAGGCTTATCCCTTCGACTCTTGAACTTTCAGGTATCGATTCTTTGCTACTTTTAGAGGATGGCGATGTAGATCTTGCTGTGAGTGCAGCGTGGTTTGCTGCAAATATCAATGCAGGGCAGACCTGCATGGCAAGCAGAAGATTCTTGATCCCAGAAACCATGCTGGACAAAATTTCACCAAAGCTAATTGAACTAGCTAAGAAGTTTAAGCCCCGAAAAATACTTATGGAATCACAGGCAACCTGTGCCCTGCCCCTCATTGAATCTGCATTAGTTGGAGGTGCGGAATTATTATGGCCCCAAAACAAATCCAATATTTGGAAGGATGGGTATTTCGATGCTTGCATCCTAATCAAGGTTCGTGAAGAGATGGGGATTTGCAACGAAGCAATTTTTGCCCCGGTCTTATCCGTGCTTACTTACAAAACGATTGAAGATGCCATCAGTATTTCCAATGCCTGCCCCTTTGGCCTATGTGCAAGCATTTTTACTGCGAATCAAGAATTAGGAGAAAAAGTCGCATTAGAATTAAAAGTCGGAAGCGTTTCCATCAACGATGTAATTGTTCCCCACGCACATCCTGCAACACCCTTTGGCGGAGTTGGCCTTAGCGGATGGGGCGCAACTCAAGGAGAAGAAGGCCTACTGGAAATGACTAGGCCGTTATCTATTTCGATTGTCAGTGGAAAATTCAGACCCCATTACGAACTTGCAACACCCAAGGCTGCAGATTCTATTCCGATTGTCGAAGGCTTATTGCTTGCACTTCATGCGCCAACATGGTTCGGAAGAGTCAAAGGTTGGTTCAAACTTCTTTTATCAGGTTTTCAAAAAAAATAAGGCTAGATATCACCTTTGTAAGTAAAGCCCTCTTTGACTTCTGGTTTCAATAAGACCTGCAATGCCATGACACCTATGGCCAGAGAACCAATATATTCAAGACAAAGTAAAAACAGGGGATGTGTAAACATTTGAAGCAGATCAAACCCTTCGTCAGGTACTAGTTGCATGGGATCTGGTTGTACTTCCACAGACCAAATCTTGGCCAAAAGACCAATACAGTTAAAGGGAATAATCCCCATGATTGCACATACCATGGACCAGTTGTAAGATTCCAAAGCCTGCATTCTGACCGCAGCCATTGCCTCGACTGCATTATAAACAAGGATAAGCAAAGACAGAACAATCCAGGAAATGCGGTAAGGCACCTGCTTGGTTCGAATTTCTTTGATAAATGCTTGCTCACCAGGTTGAAGGGGAATGCCTTGAGGTATTTCAGTAAGCCCCATTTTCTTTTGGCGCTCCGCAACCTCGGGATAAACATTGTGGGCAAGGATGTCATTTTTATTATCTTTATCAATCTTACTGCCCCGATCCAAAAGCTGCTTTTGGATTTCAGGTGTGCCCTTTGCTTTTTCGGCCTCGATTTTGAAATAAGCTTTCAAGGTTTCTTTGTAATCCAGAATGTCCTCAGAAAACACAAAAGGCCAAACTGCCACTCCAAAACTAAAAACACACAGGGCGACACAAAACATACTGCGAAACATGATTTTATTGGAGGGCCCCAACAGTGCTGCTTGTGCGGGCCCACGAAGGTCTTTGTTTGAAGTGTCAAGGGCGTAATTTATTTTGGGTTTTGCTTTTGCCTCTTGTTCTGGATTGGCAATATCCCGCAACCCATAAAGCACGCCATCGTCGTCGTCATCATCACTATTCTTTTTTTTAGGAGGGGCTTCCGGTGCTTTTTTCTCTTCCTTAGGTGGCTTAGAAGGTGCTGCAGATGCAGTTTGAACGACGATAACCCCGGAACACTTTGGGCACTTTATTTTTTTTCCGGGTGCAAGGGTTGCGGGCAACTTAAGGTTAGCACCACAATGTTCGCACTTCATAGATATCGAATCATTAGCCATAACTTATTCCGTTCCTTGAGGATCATTCAATACTGGCAATACGCCCTCTGGTGCAGACAGTGTACCTTCTGGTGCAGGCTTATGCCATAGGCTGATGACCGCATTTTGCCCAAGAATTTCTGTGCGGAACTTCTTTTCAAGGTCCCACCCAACATTTTCACAAGCGCCCTTTAATGCTGCGTAATCACTTACCAATAACACCGCTTTGCCACCAGGGCTAAGAATTCGATTAAACTGAATCATCAGACCGCGATAAAGTTTATTGATGTCCACTTCGGAAGAAATCTGCTTACCAAAAGGGGGATTACAAATAATTCGATCCATCGAACCTGAATCAAGCGGAAGCCAGCGAGCATCCCAACGGTGCATATAAATTTTCCCCAACCTTCTGGTATTTGCAGAGGCATCCAAAACTGCGGCCTGCTCAATATCACCACCCCATGCCGCTTCTCGCGGCATACGCCATCCTTCTGCAAAAATCTGATATTCTCCAAGGATAGTTCCCGCACCACACATAGGATCAATCACCTTGTGCTGCGGTTTAAGGTCTGCAATCCGGACCATCGCCGCTGCAACGGTTGGTCGCAACGAAGCTGGGCGATGCGCAACCTTGTAGGTTCGATGCCTCATGGTTTTGTCGGTCAGCCTGATTCCGGCTACAGCTGTCTTCTCTTCAATGGTCAACCAAAATTCTACCGAGGCGTTATCCTCGACCATTCTCCAGTTTGGCGGAATAAACTTAGCCAATCCCTTGGCAAATTCCTTTTGGGCATCTTTTCGGTGATAGCCATGCTCCCCATCCATTTGCGTGATAAAGCGATAAGTGGGCTTCCCCTTGGTTTTGGGCTTAAAAGCATGATGTTGACTGATCAGGCGGGTCCAATCGCCCTCTTTGGCGGTCCATTTACGAATATCCTCTAAATCTTTAGCCCGATAAGTAAGAGAATCTGTCCCCCAAGCAAAAAGAAAAACATCTTCCGTGGTTTTAAGGTCAAAAAGATCAGGATCGGGGCCATCGATCTTAAAAGTAACCAAACCATCAGTTTTTCGAGTAATTTTGGCACCTAATAGCAACTCGATTTCGCGTGCAGCTATACTTTCCAGCCCCGAAACAACCATCGCATAACAAGAAATCGAACTCATAAAAATATCGCCCTATTTTGTACAGATTTAGGTAAATTCACCCTACCTTACCAACACCTAGCCAAATACACTTGATTATGGCCCTATTGTGAATATATTTACTTTTGAAGAATTGCAGGGCCAAAATAGTTAAAGCTTGACTTTCTTTATTGTTCAGAAACTCTCGAGCTTACTCAACCTTCATCTTGATGTTTCCGTTGTGGAGTTAAATTTATGGCTGACCAAATGCTGATCGACTTGCGAACTTTGATGGTGGAAAAAGAAGATTGCGATGCTGGCACTGTCCAGCAACTTCGCAACGGATTGGCTCAGGGAAACCAACAATTCAAAAGCTTAAAAGAAGTAGTTCAACTTCTTAAAAAGAAAGTTGAAACCACGCCAGCCCCTGGTCATAAAAAATACCAACTTAAACTTGGTATCGCTCTTTATTTCATGGGCCATACCAGCGAAGCCATCGAAAACCTAACTCATGGCGAAAGCAGCTTAGCTTTCTTTTATTTGGGAAAAGCTTGTCTTTCCACCAAAAATATCGAAGAAGCCTCCAAAGCTTTTGATAAAGCTGAAAAGCTTGGCTACAACATTAATCAAGTCCAGCTTCAACGAATTGATCTTCTTCGTCAAAAAGAAAATCTCAAAGAAGCAAAAGCCACTCTTGTCAAATTGGAAGAACTTGCCAGCCATAGTGCTGAGTTCCATTTCCAAAAAGCTGGAATATTTCTTGACGAAGGCGAAAAAGCATCTGCCGTCAAGCATCTTGAACGGGCTGTTGAATTAGACCCCACTCACACCGGGGCCCTTTTTCACCTCGCTCAAGCAAACGATCAAGCGGGTAACGATAACGAAGCCATTGGTTTTTACGAAAAATGCCTTAAACATCCCCCAATTCATGTGGGCGTGCTCAAAAACCTTGGGGTTCTTTACGAAGATAACAACAAATTTGATAAAGCGGTTGATTGCTACAAAACTGCACTTTATTCCGACCCACTGGATGATCAAGCCAGACTTTATCTAAAAGACGCCCAAGCCGCTCAGACAATGTACTACAGCCCTGATGAAGACCGCGATAACAGTAAATACAATCAGGTGCTTGAAGTTCCTGTTACCGATTTCGAACTTTCGGTTCGTAGCCGTAATTGCCTTAAAAAGATGAACATTCGCTCTTTGGGTGATCTTACCCGAGTTAGCGAAGCGCAATTACTAGCAAGTAAAAACTTCGGCGAAACCTCGCTTACTGAAATCAAAGAAATGCTGGTTGCTAAAAACCTTCGTTTGGGCCAGTCCCTCGAAGATTCTACCCAACGCGAACCTGTTTTCCGACTCCCGCAAAATCTAACCGAGCAGGAAATGGCTTTAATGAATAGGCCTATTTCTGATCTGCAGCTTTCGGTTCGAGCCCGAAAATGTATGAATCGACTTGGTATCAATACCATGGGCGAAGTCATGCAGCGTACTGCCGATGAACTGCTTGAATCCCGCAATTTTGGCATGACTTCCCTTAGCGAAGTTCGTGAAAAATTGCAGGCTATGGGCCTTTCATTGCGAGGCGATTAAGTTCTTCTCTTGCCTGGATTTTCCGAATGAGTCTTTCCTTTAATCTGCTTAAAAAAGACGGAACGGCTCGCAGGGGTGTTTTAAATGTCAGGGGTATCTCTATTGATACCCCTGTTTTTATGCCCGTTGGCACTCTCGCCACGGTTAAAGGCCTGACCTCCGACCAAATCGCTGATACCACCGCAAAAATTATCCTCGCAAATACTTACCATCTCGCTCTTCGCCCAGGCCCTGATACGGTCCAAGCCATGGGCGGTTTACATAAGTTCATGAACTGGAACGGCGCGATTCTAACTGATAGCGGTGGTTTTCAAGTATTTAGCTTGGCACATGATTGCAAGATCACGGATCAAGGGGCTGCGTTTCGTTCTCATTTAGATGGCACGCTTCTAGATCTAAGCCCTGAAAAAGCCATCGCAATTCAGGAAAAATTGGGCGCCGATATTGCAATGTGTCTTGATGTTTGCCCCCCGTTTGGATGCGATTTAGATCAATTAAAAAAAGCGGTTGATCGTACTATTTTGTGGGCATCCAGATGCAGGGACTCTGCTAAAAGCCCAACCCAATCTGTTTTTGGTATTGTGCAAGGTGGCACCAATTTGGCTCTCCGCGAATATTGCGCAAAGGAACTAATTAAATTGGATTTCCCGGGCTATGCTCTCGGAGGGTTTAGCGTTGGCGAAACCCCTGCGCAAATGGTGGCGGTACTAGGCCAAAGCGCATCGTTTTTGCCCGAAAATAAGCCCCGTTATCTTATGGGCGTCGGTAGGCCGGAAGATCTTTTAGATGGGGTTTATAACGGCATAGACATGTTTGATTGCGTCATGCCTTCTAGAAACGCACGCAATGCCACCGGCTTTTCTTCTTTCGGCAAACTTAGGATGCGTAACTCCGAGCATCGCAGATCAGAAAAACCCCTCGAAGAAGGCTGCAACTGCTATTGCTGCGTTCACCATACCAGAGCTTATGTACATCATTTATTCATGGCGGAAGAGATGTTAGGGGCAACTTTGCTCACAATCCATAATCTAAACTATTACTGCAGACTAATGCAGGGCGCGCGTGATGCCATCGATTTAGGCCAATTTGAATCGTATAGGGCAGATTGCCTTGCACGGTTTGATGCATAAACTTAAGATCCATCTTAAGAACCCATAGAGGCAGGATAAAAGGTTAAAGAGGTATTCATGATTCAGAATTTAATTTCGATCCAGATTTGGGCCCAAGCAGAGGGAAAATCCCCAGAGCCTTTTTGGATGAATTTATTTCTGCCCATGGGCATTTTGGTGCTATTTTATTTTATTCTTTGGCGACCCATGCAAAAGCAGGAAAAAGAACGCAAAACTCTGCTAAATACCATAAAGAAAAATGATCGGGTTTTGACCTCTGCAGGTATTTATGGGACTGTAGTTGCTGTCAGCGATAACGAGGATGAGTTAACCATTAAGGTTGATGACAACACTCGGATTCGTATGACTAAAGGAAGTATTTCTAGAAATTTTTCAAACGAAGAAGAGCATCAAACCAAAACTAATGGTAAAGTCTCTTCCTAAGCCGTAGTTCTCAAGGCGGGGAACCGGCACAATATTTTGTTCCGCCAATGATGTAAAGTTCAAATTATGAAGCAGAATTTAAGCAGAATTGTCATCTGTCTTCTTTCTTTCCTTATTCCCAGCGCTGTGCTTTTATGGGCTTACGGAAAGTATGATAACGGCCAGGGTGGTTTCCGCCTTGGAGTCGATCTTGTTGGGGGTTCTATTCTCGTTTACGAGGTAGACTCCAAGAAGACTGAACCAGGTACTAAGGTTAATATTGAAGAACTTGCTGCTTCGCTTAAAAGGCGTATCGATCCAGCAGATCTTTTTAATATTACCATCCGACCCATTCAGGGTGATCCACCGAGGGTGGAAATCATTCTGCCAACTGGTGGGCAAAAGCAATCCGAAGCTGAAGAAAAAGCTTGGCAAACAATCTTGGAAACCGTCCGTAAGGAATTTCCTGGTAAAGAAGGAACCAACTACCAGACTGTGCCCCGCGGCGACATTATGCGGCTTATTGCCCGCGTTGAAGATGCCTACCCAGATAAAGAAAAAGAAGCTGTCAGCAAATCTATTCGCGATCGCTTTTTACAAAATAAAGAAAAACGGGGCCTGACCACCGAAGAAGTTGAGCGAATTAAAGATCTCATCGCCCAGCAAGGACGATTGGAATTCAGGATTCTTGCCAACAGGCTTGATGATGAAGAAGCTATTGCTGCTGCAGAAAAGTATCTTCGTGAACCTGCCAATCAAGTTCGTTTAAAACAACTTGCCCGCGATGGGGATGCACCCCCTGCGCCCAAGGCAGATAATGGCCTTGCCACTTTCAATGCATCCATCAATGGCGACCGAGCACAGTATTCTTATTCTTGGATCGAAGTTGGCAAAGAAGAACTTTACTCTCTTGGCCTTAACAGTTCTGCTGAAACCGACCCAGTTCGAAGTGGAAGTTTCAAGCAGGTCGCATCAGCCCGAGATAAGGAAGCTACCACCGCACCGGGCACCAACTCTTGCCTTATCTATTCCAGGAGCATTCCCAATCCTGAACGATTAATGCCCAAGGACCGAGAATCCGAAAAGAAGTACGAGTACTTCCTTTTAACCCGAAATACCGAAGCTGGTAAAGAAATCACCGGAGACTTCCTTTCCAGCGCTCGAAGGGGTATGGATAGCAAAGGCGATCTTACCGTAGATTTCCGCTTCTCTGCTGAGGGTGGCAACCGGTTTTATGAACTCACCAACCGTAACAGGCCTGCTAGCAAAGATGGCTTCAAAAGGCATCTTGCGATTGTTTTGGATGGACAGATTCGATCTGCCCCTGTTCTTAATCAGGCGATTCGTACCGATGGCCAGATCAGCGGTAGCTTTACACCTGCTGATATCGACACCTTGGTCAGAATTCTTCGTGCGGGCGCCCTTCCTGCAACTTTAAAACCTCAGCCTGTCAGCGAAAACACTGTTGGCGCTACTCTTGGCGATGACACCATTAAAGCTGGAACCTATTCGATTATCTTTGCGTTCCTTGCTGTTATCGTTTTCATGGTTGTCTACTACCGTCTTTCAGGCCTTGTTGCTTGTATTGCCCTTCTCTCAAACCTGCTTCTTACCGTCGCATTTATGGTCATTGTTAAAGCTACGTTCACCCTGCCTGGCCTGGCTGGCTTGGTGCTGACACTTGGCATGGCGGTGGATGCAAACATTCTTATTTACGAACGCCTTCGTGAAGAACGGGAAAAAGGTGCAAGTATTCTTCTTGCCCTTAGAAACGGTTATGACCGTGCTTTCCCTACCATTATTGACACCCATATGAGCAGTATTTTTACTGCGGTCATTCTGTATGTGGTTGGCAATGATCAACTACGCGGGTTCGGCATCAGCCTTACACTTGGTCTTATCATCAGTCTCTTTACCTCGCTGTTCATGACTCGAACAATATTTGATGTATGCCAACTTAAGGGATGGATTGGCGACCTGAAGATGTTGCATGTTTTCGTAAATCCTAATTTCGATTTCATGGCTATCAGGCGTGCGATGTTTTCCATCACCTTGGCCCTTACTGTTGTAGGTGGTGGCCTCTTTATTTACAGGCTCGACAAAGGTGGCCTTAACATCGATTTCGAAGGGGGTACCGCTTACAGTGGGCAACTCACCTCCATGCAGGACATTTCTTGGCTAAGAGGCAAATTTGCCAAGACCACCCTTCCTGAAATTTCCATCGAACAGATTTTTCTGCCCAACCCCGAAATCAGCCTAGGAAATAAAAGCAAATTCTTCACCATCCGAACCACCGAACGCAATCCTTCTGTAGTTCTTGAAGAAGTCAATAAAATCGTTGGGACCGATCTACAACGCGTCCAATTGGCTAAATACTCGGTTGACAAAAATGGCATGAGTGCCTCTCTCGAATTTGATAGCTATGCTTCTAGAGCACAAATCAGCCTTATTCTTCGCCAAGAATTTGAAAAGAAAAACCTCACCACGGCTGCTAGGCAAATGCGCTTGGATCCTGCTGGTGAGCAAAAAGATGGTCGATTCAACAAAATGACACTCGAACTTCCTGAACCTGCCAGTGTTATAGCTCTTGAAGAAACGCTGAAATCGGTACAATCAGAATTCAATTCAAAAGCTCAGCCTGAAAGACTTGAAAACTTCGATCCACAACTAGCATCAAGCACTCAGCAACGCGCACTTTATGCCATTGTTGCGTCTTGGGCTGCGATTGTTTTTTATCTTTGGTTCAGGTTCGGAAATTGGACCTTCGGCCTTGCAGCACTCCTTTGCCTTATTCACGACTTGTTCTTCACTTTGGGGGCTATTGCTTTATGTCATTACCTCCATGGTTCTTTCTTTGGCAATTTCTTCATGCTTCAAGAATTTAAAATCGATTTACCTGCTGTAGCGGCACTGCTTACTCTTGTAGGCTATTCCGTGAATGATACCATCGTTGTTTTTGATCGCATCCGGGAAGTGCGTGGCAAAAACCCCACACTCTCATTCCAAATGATCAACGATAGTGTTAACCAAACTCTTAGCAGAACTGTTCTTACCTCTTTCGTAACCTGGCTGGTGGTTTTGGTTCTTTACATTTGGGGTGGTGAAGGTGTTCACCTTTTCGCCTTTGTTATGGTGGTTGGCGTTATTGTGGGAACATACAGCTCCATTTACATTGCTAGCCCACTGTTGCTTATCTTTGGCGAAGGCATCGAGAAGAGAAAATTCAAAGCTCTTGGCTCAAGGCCTGCTGAATCTAACGCTTAATATTTCAAAAGTATAAATACTTAAAGCCATCCGATTTAACCGGATGGCTTTTTCTTTTTACAACTCTTTTACAACACACTTAAAAAAACCTATCTCACTCACCAAAGACAATTAAACCTACCCTACCGATTACAGAGCTAAAACCATTACCAGAGGCCCTAGATTGATTATCCTTTGCGCTCTTAGCGCCTTCGCGATGAGAATGCTTTTAACAAACCAAGAATCTTTAACGCTAGGTTAGTACTCAAAGAAGCAGTATATAAGTTGAGTTCTTCTGCTTTCCTAGAGCTATTACCGTCTTCGCGGTGAGACTGATTTTTTAATGCGAAAAATCCTCGCTAGGGCGTTTTGCAACTTCCACTAACAAGGAAATGATTTATCTTTCTTAATTGTTTCGGCTTTATAAAGATAAAGCTAGCCAAGGCTATATTTTTTAAAAAGAGACTATTTCTTATCTGGCACTTTCGTTTCTGGCGCTTTCGTTTCTGGCGCTTTCGTTTCTGGCGCTTTCGTTTCTGGCGCTTTCGTTTCTGGCGCTTTTTTCTTTTCTACTTTGGGTGTTTCGGTTCGGGGGAATCCCTTATCTTTATTCATCCCTTTTTCGCGATCGCTACCACAACCTGCAATTAATACGGGAAGAGATAAAGCAACGAAAAACAACTTTAGGTACTGAATCATATTACCCTTTCAGAATTGCGTTCAATGCAAATAAAAAGGGTCGATTGGAAATTAGCCAATCGACCCTTAAATTAAAACAGGAGAGAGACTACTTTTTAGGAGCTTCTTTAGCTGCTTCCTTACCACCAGTTGGCGCAGCGGGAGCAGCAGCCTTCTTGTCATCTTTCTTAGGAGCAGGGGCATCACCACCGCAACCGGTAAAACTAGCAGCAATAAAAGCAGACAAAGCAATAGTGCTAACCATCTTCTTCATGATCACAATCCTTTGAATTTATCCAGTAATATCTGGATTTTTCCGCCCGGGAATAAAACAAACCGAGTCATCCGGGCAAGGGACTCGGCTTATATATTTACAAAGACTTTTTAAGCACAAAAAGAAAATCAAGAATTACTTCTTTTCTTCCTTCTTTACTTCAGGAGCCTTTTCTTCCTTCTTTACTTCAGGAGCTTTGACTTCAGGAGCCTTAACTTCAGGAGCCTTTTCTTCCTTCTTTGCTTCAGGAGCAGCAGTCTTCTTGCCTTCTTCCTTCTTGCCTTCTTCCTTCTTAGCAGGAGCAACAGGAGCGCTCTTCTTTTCTTCCTTCTTGGGGGCTTCGCCACCACAGCCAACAACACCAGAAGCAATAACACCAGCGGTAATCATCAAAGCGTAGAACTTGTTCACAGTAGTCTTCCTTTCGAACAATAATAAATCAACAGTTAAGTTGTCTTTAAACATAAGCCCCTTTGGCTCGTGTATATACTCTATTAGAATGCAATTGATGGGAGCAAATTCCTAGTAAAATCTTGAAAAAATTTCATATTTCTTCATAAATTATTCTCGAAATGTGAACTTGTAACGCCTCTTGATAAAATTAGCCCCTTCAACCAGATAACACCCGGCACCGTTCAAAAACAAAGTTTTACCCTTAATAACACCTGCAAAAGCCCTCCCCGCCCACCCATTTAACCTGTATTTACACTTAACTTTTACGGTTGCGCTTGGCCTAATCGTTTTAATTTGCTATGCCCTAGGCAATTGTTAGTCAATTTATCTCAGTCGGTAAGGAGTGCCCCGTGAGGCATAGCTTATTATCAAAATGGTTAGGCGTGTTTATTTTCCTTTTGTGCTTGAAGGTATTTGTTTTTGCTCAACAAGTACTGCAATTCGGCTTTGAAGGAAAAGAAACATTCTTTCGACAGGGAAAATCAGATGCCAGTATCGCGCTAATCAAACATCAACTTTCCGATGAATCCGCCCACACCGGACAAAAGAGCGAACTCATTCAATTCACTGCAGGAAATGGCCAGTTTGCTCATTTCTTTTACGACTTCGGACAGGCTCAAGTTACTGATGAACTCAATATCAGTCTTTGGGTGAAAGCCAACCGCCCAGGGATGCAACTTTTCTGCAGAGTTGTACTCCCCAAAGAACGCGACCCTAAAAATCTTGACCAGCCATTAACACTCACCATGAAGGGTGACATTTACCAATTAACCGGGCGATGGCAACAACTCACATTGCGTCAGCCCATGAAAAGATTACGCGAGCAAGTGAATCTGTATCGCGCTGAAACAGGCAGAGACCCTGTAATGGCAGATGCTTATGTAGATCGCCTGTTTTTGAATTTATATGGTGGTCCTGGGCAAACGGATGTCTGGATTGATGACATGGAAATTGGGCCTGTTTTAGAGCAAAAAGCATCTTCATCACCTAAAACTCCTGAAGAAGTTCCAGGGAAAACCCTCACCCGCCGTAGCTCTGAAGTGCAGCTTAAAGGAACCCAGTTATTAGTGAGCGGGCAAAAATTCTTTTTACGGGGCATCAGGCATACAGGAACCCCACTCAAAACCTTAAGAGATGCAGGATTCAACACGGTTTGGTTAGATGAATCAGTTGCCAATTCCACCTTAGAAGAAGCTGTTAATCAAGGGTTTTGGATAGTTCCCATGATGCAACTTCCTGGCGCAGATGATTCGAACGGGGTGCCAGCCCAACTTACAAGCCAGCAGGCCGTGGGTAAAAAAGTTGCTAGATTTCTAGAGCAAGAAGCAGTGCTTTGCTGGGATCTTGGTAGCAACCTTCAGTTTGAAAAAAATAGTTTGGTAAGCAGGTCTGCGCAATCGCTAAGAAATGCCGATCCGATGCGGCCGCTAGCAGCTGATGTTTGGGATGGCTTCCAACGCTACTCGCGTAGTGTCGATCAGATCATGTTAGGCGCCCACCGCTGGCCTTTGTTCACAACCATGGAACTCCCCGCTTATCGCGATTGGTTGTTGCAAAAAAGAAGGCTAGCACAGCCCGGTACCTACACTTGGACTTGGATACAAACTCATCTTCCCGACTGGTATCTTCAATATGTTTCTGCAAAAGATGTACAAACAAAAATTGATGAACCCAGCGGCCCACACCCCGAACAAATCAGATTGCTGACTTACGCTGCCATTGGCGCTGGTTGCAAAGGTGTTGGTTTTTGGTCCGACAAATTTCTTGCGGATAGCCACGGTGGTAGAGATCGCTTACTCGCCTTGGCATTATTAAACCAGGAGCTTCAATTACTTGAGCCCATTCTTGTTGAAACCGAAGAGCCTATTTGGGTTGATACTTCCCTGCCCGATGTAAAAGCTGCAATTTTGCGCAGCGATAAGGGAATTCTAGTGCTTCCCATGTGGATGGGCAAAGGTACACAGTTTGTACCTCCGCAGGGCAGCGCAACCGAACTTTCTATTATCATTCCTCAAGCACCCATTGGATGCCAAGCATGGGAAGTTACCCCAGGGCAAGTTAAATCTCTTCCATGGAAACGCGTGGTGGGCGGGATTCAAGTTACAGTCAAAGAATTCAGCCTAGCAACGCCAGTGGTATTAACTTCCGACCTCAGTCCTACAGGGTTGGTGGTACGATGGCAGGATCTGCAACGAAAAATGGCAAAGCTTTCTGCCCAGTGGGCCCACGACTTGGCAGAGGAAGAATTCACCAAGGTTATAACGGTTCAAACTAAGCTCGAAACTTCAGGCAAGCATCTTGCAGATTCTCAAATGCTTTTGAAGAAATCGCGCGACTATATTAATGAAAGCCTTAACCACAGGCGCAATGGCGAATACGCCGAAGCTTACGCTACCGCACAGCGGGCCCTTAGGCCTTTGCGAATCCTCATGCGCACAGCCTGGGAACAAGCATTGCGCGATCTGGATTCCCCTGTTGCTACGCCTTATTCAATCAGCTTTTTCTCTCTGCCTGACCATTACAAGTTTTGGGAAGAAATCAAATCTGCAAAGCTTTTAGAAAATGTTTTGCCTGATGGTGACTTTGAACTTGCCGCTGATAAAGTTCCACAAGGTTGGGTTGTACAGGAAGTGCCCTCGTTAGACGAAATCAATCAAACTGCTCGCAGGGTGACCGAATCTGCAAGAAGTGGCAAGCAATCTTTAATGCTCCAGATTACGCCAAAAAACCCCCTTCTACCTCCAGCAGCTTTAGAGCGGGCTTTTCTAGGCATTTATAGCCCTGCGGTTAAAATGCAACCCGGTAGCCTTGTACGTGTTTCTGGATGGGTCAAAATTCCCAAGGAAATCAAAGGATCAGCAGATGGCGCATTATTCTTTGACTCTGCAGGTGGCGAACCCTTGGGCATCAGGCTTACCGCTGCTACAGATTGGCGCCATTACACCTTCTATCGCAGGGTGCCTAATACTGGCGTGATTAATGTCACACTGGCTTTAACAGGGTTGGGAACGGTTTATTACGATGATTGGAAAATTGAACCGCTAGAGGAAACTAATCCACCAGCCATCGCTGTTCAAAATCAACCTGTCACCACTACCGGCATAAAACCGATAGCCATTGATTCTCAAAGTAAACCGTAAGTCTTCAAGGATTGACTTACTTTACTAACCCCTGCTTCATCAAGTTCGTACAAGGGAAGCCTTACTTCACCTGTGTCACGGCCCAGAAGTCGCATGGCTGCTTTTACAGGGATAGGATTAGTTGCAACGCCTAAAAGATCTTTGCAAAGGCTAAACAGTTTCTTGTGCAAGGTTCGGGCTTCTTCAAGTTTGCCATCGTTAAAAGCTTTTACCAAAGCTTTCATATCTTTGGGAATGAGATTAGCAACCACCGAAACCACACCTTTTCCACCAATACTCATCAAGGGCAAAGTAAGACTATCATCGCCACTTAAAATGGTAAGATCACATCCACATGCAATTTGAGTTGCCTGATCCATACTGCCTGTAGCTTCTTTTACTGCAACAATTTGAGGTATTTCTGCGAGCCTGATAATTGTTTCAGGAAAAATATTAGAACCAGTTCTGCCTGGAATATTATAAAGAACAATAGGCAGGCCAACTTCTTCAGCAACGGCTTTGTAATGGCGATAATACCCTTCTTGGGTTGGCTTATTGTAATATGGCCCAACAAGGAGGGAGCCATCAGCGCCTGCTTTTTTAGCATGCTTGGTCAAGCGAACTGCTTCTTTGGTGGAGTTTGAACCGGTGCCTGCCATGACTTTCAAACGGCCTGCTGCCTGCTGAACAACCGTATTGATTACTTTTTCATGCTCATCATGGTCAAGGGTTGGAGATTCGCCCGTAGTGCCTACAGGTGCAATACAATCGGTGCCCTGCTCTGCGTGCCAATCGACCAGTTTTTTCAGGGCGACATAATCAACTTCGCCATTCTTGAATGGGGTAATGATCGCTACCGTTACGCCAGCAAATTGTTCGCCCTTGGTCTTTGCCATCTTCTTCTCCTAGCACTTTCTTCAAAAGAAACAAACGGTTCATACGCCATAGTTTACCATGGCAAACCGCCTTGTCGAAATTATTCCTGTAGTATAACAGGTATGAGTTTCGCCATCATGTATCCTATGATTCTCAGACGGAATGGCATGAGTCTAAATCGAAATTTGATGAGCAATAAACATGATAAAAAAACCAAGCGTAGTATTCTTTGATGCTGTCGGAACTCTTTTAAAACCAGCAACACCTGTTGATGAAACCTACCATCGCTATGGCCTCAAGCATGGTTCCGCTATTTCCAAAGATAGTATTAGAAACCAGTTTTACGAATCATTTAAAAAAGAAGAATTGAAAGATGTGAGCCTAGATTGCAAAACGAATGAGACAAGAGAATTCGAACGCTGGGAATCGATAGTGTCCGAATGTTTCCCCGATCTGAAAAGCCCTGCCCTACTCTTCAACGATCTTTTTGAATATTATTCCCAGCCCAACGCTTGGGATCTGTACCCCGGCACAATCCCTGTTCTTAAGTTTCTTGAAAATGCTGGAATTAACTGGGGAATCGCCTCAAACTTTGACCTCAGACTGCAAGCGATTGTCAAAAGCAAACCAGAGCTATGCAATTGCAAATGGCTCATCATCAGTTCGCTAGTTGGTTATAAAAAGCCTTCCAATCATTTCTTTGAACATCTGAAAACATCCTCGGGAATTTCATTTAAAGAAATTTTGATGGTAGGTGATAGCCCAGAAAACGACATACACCCAGCAAAAGAATTGGGGATGCAAACTTTCGAAATCAAAGAAGACCAATCAATGGCTGACTTGCTTCAACTTTTGGGAAGATAGCGTTTAGGAAGTTCCGCCCCTGCAACATAACTTAGTTTGCCAATTTTGCACATCTGATAAACATTGATTCGAAAATCTGGGCAAGTGCTTACAAGGCAATAGGCATCGGCTGGGGAAAACCCATAGGTTGAAATCAACCAATCCATAAGAAAAACTGTCGCCTGGTGCACAGCTTCTTCCAATGGCCTGTAAGCATGAATCGCAATGATCGAATTGGGAGTTTCAATGCGCATACCAGGGGGCCTTTTCCCTTTGATGATATCGAAGGAAAGTCGCACTGTTGATTGCGTTTCTGCTGCAGTGCCAGAGTATTCGGTATCGCCCTGACTGGCATGAACGTCCCCTAGATAGAAGAGTCCACCGGGATGATAAACAGGAAGAAAAACCTTGTTCCCCGGCTTGCAATCGCGGATATCCACATTCCCGCCCCAATCACCCTGCCCATCAATACTGGTTGCAACTTCGCGATCAGGTGCAACGCCTAGGGTTCCAATAAACGGAGTAATGGGCCAAGAAATTTTGTCGTTGAAATGAAGAGTTCCATCCATGGTTGTGCCACTTGGGCCAACTGAATGTTTAAAAACCATAGTGGTGTATTCGCTAGAAAGTTCGGGCCAACGAGTGGATTCTCCCAAAGGCCCCCTTCTTGGCCCAATCGCAACCCACGAAGTTTTTTCAACTTCAATTTCATGGATATTTACAACAAGGGTATCACCACGCTCTAGGCCCTCGATAAAAACCGGCCCCGCAATAGGGTTGGCAAGAGGTGGAACCCTATCAAACCCTGGGCGGTTTCCCGGGATAGCTTTGTCAGCAGAGCTTTTAAAAAAACCACTGCCCGCATCCCAAGTTTCAATTTCAAATCTCTCGCCCGCTTTTACCTGGATAAGCGGCTTATCATTGTAATCGAAAGCAAATTTACGAGCATCATCGCGAATGATCTTCTTCATGTTCTACCTTAAATAGTTAGTGCCATTTATTACGCAAGTAGTTTGTTTACAACCTTGCCTGCAACATCGGTGAGTCGAAAATCTCTGCCTTGAAATTTATACGACAACTTCAGGTGATCCATGCCAAAAAGGTGTAGCAATGTCGCATGAAGATCATTGATATGAATGGGGTCTTCTGTAATATTCCAGCCCAGTTCATCGGTTTTACCAATCACCTGCCCACCCTTAATACCACCACCCGCCATCCAAATAGTGAATGCAAAGGGGTGATGATCGCGCCCAGTGACATTAGCGGAGCCGCCACGGTTTTCGCCCAAGGGCGTTCGCCCAAACTCGGACAACCAGATCACCAAGGTTGAATCCAATAGCCCCCGCTGCTTTAAATCCTTTATTAAGGCTGCAACGGGTTGATCTGCCATCAAACAATTTTGCTTTAACTCAGAATCAAGATTGCTGTGGTGATCCCAGGAGGCATGAAACAAACTGACAAATCGAACGCCCCGCTCTACCAACCTTCGAGCAAGGAGACAGTTGCTCGCAAAGGATTGGAACTGACCTTTGCCACCGCCCCTGCTTGCTTTAAGTTCTGGTTCATCACGATCTAACCCATAGGCATCAAGTGTTTGTTTGGTTTCGCTTTTCAAATCAATCAATTCGGGGGCTGCAGATTGCATACGAAACGCAAGTTCATAACTGGCAATACGACTGTTGATCTCTGGGTCTCCCACCATTTCATTGCGTAGTGCATTCAGGTTTTTTATGCCCTCGATGCTGGCTTGCTGAATGCTTTTATCAAAACCTGCGGGGTTATTTAAATTGAGAACCGGTTCGCCTTGGTTGCGAAAAAGCACACCTGTATAGGGTGTGGGCAGAAAACCACTCGACCAATTAGAGGTACCACCGCTTGTTCCCCTACCTGCACTCAACACCACATAGCCTGGCAAATTTTGCGAGGGGCTACCAAGGCCATAATTCACCCAACTACCCAAACTAGGCCTGCCAAAATTTGGTGTGCCTGTATTCATCATCAATTGCCCGGGATGATGATTAAACGCTTCCGTATGCATAGAACGAATCATGGCGATATCATCCGCACAAGTCGCAATATGAGGCAGGAAATCGCTAAATTCCATACCGCATCCGCCATGTTTTGCAAACTTTCTGGGAGAGCCCAAAATTCGGGCCCCTTCTTTCTGAATGAATGCAAAACGAACATTCTTGGTCATCGAATCTGGCAACTTCTGGCCATTTAATTCATTTAACTTTGGTTTGGGATCGAACAAATCCATCTGACTTGGTGCACCTTCAAGATAGATGCAGATAGCTGATTTCGCCTTGGGTGCAAAATGCGGCGCCCTGATTGCAAAGGGTGATAAATCTGAACCCGCTGCTTGCACTTTGTTTTCTGCCAACAAACTTGCTGCTGCGAGTAAGCCAAGGCCGCTTGCCTGATTAGTAAGAAAAGACCTTCTACCTTGCAGGCAGTATTCATCGAATAATTTTTTAGATCGTATCATCGCAGTTTCATCTTTCGTCTGGATTAATCACGAACAATAATTTCATCAAGGTTTAAGAGGACCCGGGCAAATGCAATCCACGATGCGCTTAAAACTACATCACCATTCAATCCCACACCATTACCCAAAACCTTCTTAGCCTGCTCAGGGTTCGATTCATAATGCTTTTTAAATTCGTCAAAAAGACTTTTCATTTGAACCATTTCACTTTCGCTGGGAAACCGCGACAAACAATCAACAAAGGCTTTTCGAATAGTTTTTTCGATCGAGAGCCCCGATGTCGACAAACTTAACCCCAACGATTTGGAGCATTCATAAAACGCAATATCATTCATCAATGCAAGCGCTTGAAGAGGCGTATTAGATCGCTCTCTGCGCACGCAAGCGATGTTGGAATCTGGGGCATCGAAAAGCATTAAAGTTGGATAGGGGCTTGTTCGCTGAAACCAAATATACAAACCTCTGCGATACCGATCTAATCCAGTGCTTTCATTCCATTTAACAGCATTGGCATAGGTTAATTCGGAAATACCTGGAGGTTGCGGAGGCTTAACACTTTGCCCGCCAATTCGCTGATCAACCAACCCACTAACTGAAAGAAACACATCCCGGACCCCTTCTGCATCAAGCCTGACCCGAGGCTGCCTTGAAAGAAAAACATTGTAAGGGTCCTTCTTTAAATTAGCAGGTTCAACAATCGAGGATTGCCGATACACCGCAGAGGTAACAATCAATCGGTGCAGGGATTTCAAACTCCAATTGTTTTCACCCAAGCTAAATGCAAGATAATCGAGTAGTTGTGGGTTGGCAGGCTTTTCCCCTTGCGTACCAAAATCCTCGAGTGTGGTTACAATACCTCTACCAAAAAACTTATGCCAAACCCAGTTAGCAATAACCCTTCGGGTGAGGGGATTTTCTTTATCGGTAATCCATTGGGCCAAGTCCAACCTGTTAAGTTTTTCTTTAAGCATGGGCGTTGGAAGCACTGCAGGGGTTTCAGGATCTACCTCAACCCCTTTGCGTAAAAAATCCCCCCGAATATGAATATTAGTTTTCCTCTCTTTACCCAGCGCCAAGGCTTGTGCCATGGTTGGCGCTGGAGCAGCTTTTTGGAGATCTGCAATTTGCTTTTGAATACCCTTTGCCTTTTCATCAAGAGATGCTCTGTGATTTATTAGCTCGTTTTTTTGGACATCCGTTCGCTTAGAAGCCTCAACACCAATCACGGGTTTTAATTTTACAGGAATGGAGTCTGGCTTTAATTTCGCAGCCCATTCATCTACATCTTTCCCTAGTTCTTTCTTCCTAGCTTCCAAAGTCGCCTTTATTACAGCAACTTTGGACTGATGCTCTTGCATCTTTTTTGCGAACATCTCTTGCTCGCCTGGCAATGGTGCTGCTGGGATGTTTACTTCAGTATCGCTATTAAAAAATGCAAAGAATTGGTAATACTCGCGCTGGCTTATGGGGTCGTATTTATGGTCATGGCATTGGGCGCAACCCAAAGTCAAACCTAGGAAAACCTTTGCAGTTGTGTTCGCCCTATCAACAACAGCTTCAACCCGAAATTGCTCCTGATCCACCCCACCCTCTTTATTCGTGAGCGTGTTACGATGAAAACCAGTCGCAGCTTTTTGATCTGCAGTGGAGTTTTTCAACAAGTCTCCTGCTAACTGTTCGATGGCAAACTGATCGAATGGCATATCTGCATTCAGCGCATCAACCACCCATTGCCTGTAACGCCAAGCGAACGGCCTTCCTGTATCTTTTTCATAGCCATCACTATCGGCATAACGGGCGAGGTCGAGCCAGAAGCGGCCCCATTTTTCGCCATACCTTGGAGATGCCAACGCACGGTCTACTGCGCGCTCATAAGCACCAGCAAGCTTATCATTTAAGAAAGCATCGACTTCAAGGTGGCT
>CAJCCR010000206.1 GCA_903960945.1 uncultured Planctomycetaceae bacterium | reverse complement strand
CGGCATTAAATCCGATTAACTTTAAAACAAGAAATAGCAATATCTGCAAAGAAACCTATTCGTACACTGCTAAAAGCAGTTTAACGAAAAAGATTTTACTTCTTCTTCTTTTTTTGATTCTCAGAGTTGCCATAAGCCTCTTTAGGGGAACCTACATTATCTTTCAAATCAGATCTCAACTTTGCCAACTCAACTTTTAACTCTTTAACAACATCAGCATAAGAAGGGTCGGCATAAAAACTTTTCATTTCATTAGGATCTTTCTCACGATCATAAAGTTCCCAGTAATCGACATCTGGCTTATAAAAGTGAACTAACTTAAATCTATCGGTGATCACGCCATAATGGGGCCTGACTCGATGAGGCGCCGGATATTCGTAGTAATGATAATAAAAACTCTTGCGCCAATCTTCAGGCACTTTGCCTTTTAAAATCGGAAGCAAGCTTTTACCCTGCATATCTTTGGGCGCTTCCACACCTGCTGCTTCCAAACAAGTTTGGGCAAGATCAATTAACCCGGTTAGATTTTTGTTTACGGAAGGAGTTTTCGAAATTTTTGGCCAACTAATTAACATTGGAGTTCTAAGCGATTCTTCAAGAATCCAACGCTTATCGAACCATCCGTGCTCACCAAGAAAAAACCCTTGATCTGCAGCATAAACAACGATGGTATTTTCGGCCAAGCCTTCGGCATCAAGATAATCAAGCATTTTACCCACAGATTCATCAACAGCCTTAATCGTTCCAAGATAATCATGCATATAGCGGTTATAGCGCCAACGAACCAAATCCTTTCCTTTAGGATCATCCTTTAAGTACTTATCATTTCGTGGTTGATAATACGCATTCCATTTTTGAAGTTGTTCAGGAGTCATGTTAGTTGGAGGAACAAGTTTAGCATCCAACTTAGTGAATGTTTTCTCAATAGTCATGTCTTGATCTTTAATTGCAAGTCCACGATTAGAATAATCATCAAACAAATTAACAGGTTCGGGATAAACCCTGTCATTATCATGGCCCAGATGACGAAGCGCAGGAGCCCATTCTCGATGAGGAGCTTTATGCTGGCTCATCAAAAGAAACGGCTTTGATTTATCCCTGTTCTTCAACCAATCAATACTGAAGTCGGAAATAAGATCCGTGGTATATCCTTGATGTTGCACCTTTTCGCCATTGCGAATCATAGGAGGGTTATAATAAATCCCCTGCCCTGGCAAAATATGCCAATAATCAAATCCAGTCGGGTCAGAGATCAAGTGCCACTTACCTATCACCGCAGTCTGATAACCAGCCTTTTGCAAAAGTTTTGGGAAAGTTTGCTGGGTGCCATCAAATTTGCTATTTGAGTTATTGTAAAAGCCATTCATATGACTGTATTTACCTGTTAGAAGCGTCGCCCTACTTGGGCCACAAATAGAATTAGTAACCAAACAACGATCGAACCGAACACCTTTATTACCTATCCGATCGATATTTGGGGTGTTTAGAAGTTTTCTATTTTCGCCATAAGCACTAATTGCCTGATATGCGTGATCATCGGAAAAAATAACCACAATATTTGGCTGGGCGCTTGCAGCAAAAGCAACGTAACAATTTTGCAAAACCACAACCGCTACAAAAATATTTCGTATTGATAAAGACAACATTATCTGGTTCCTTTAATCAAGTAGATGCAATTTCGCCATTTGCATGATCATCAAATTCGCCTTCCCACCGAGCAATTACACACGTTGCCAGGCAGTTACCAACAAGATTAACCGTAGTACGAGCCATATCCATTAATTCATCAACTCCAAGTATCACTGCAACAGCTTCCAAGGGCAAACCAAAAGAAGCAAGAGTTCCAGAAAGGATGACTAACGAAGCACGAGGCACTGCAGCAACCCCTTTACTAGTAACCATCAAGGTTAGCATCATAACAAGTTGTTGCTGCCAACTCATTTCAATACCAGCAGCTTGTGCTGCAAAAACAGAGGCAACAGCAAGGTAAAGTGTAGTCCCATCTAAGTTGAAGGAGTATCCTGTGGGCATGACAAAAGCAACAATTTTACTGGGCACCCCGATGGATTGCATAGCAAGCATGGCTTTAGGAAGGGCAGCTTCAGAAGAAGTGGTGGAAAATGCAATTAAGGCTGGTTCTTTAACTGCCCGGGCAAACTTACGCAACGGAACACGTGCAAAAAATGCCACTGGCAACAGAACTACCAACATAAAAAAAACCAACGCTACATAGAGAGTTAAAATCAGTTTGCCAAGATTCAACAATATTCCAAGCCCGCTATGCCCCACTGTGACGGCAATTGCTGCGCCAATCCCAATAGGGGCATAAGTCATCACCAACCCGGTAAATTTAAACATCACTTCCGCAAGCGCTTCAAGCCCTTGTATTAAGGTTTTACGATGCTCGCCCTTTACTTGAGTCAATCCAATTGCAAAAAGTATGGCCCAAAAAACAATTTGCAATACTTCGTTTTTCGCCATTGCATCGATTACACTAGTAGGAACAATATGCTCTAACACCCCACCCAAAGTTGTTTGCTTCGATGCAAATTCAGCGCCATCTTTTGCAGGAACATCCAATGAAACCCCAACACCAGGTTGAAATAGATTCACAGCAGCAAGGCCGATAACCAACGCCAGCGTCGTAACAATTTCAAAATAGATTATCGACTTTAATGCAATCCTGCCTATCTGTTTTAGATCATCTCCATGGCCTGCAATTCCAATAACTAAGGTTGCGAAAAGTAGAGGGGCAATGAGCGATTTAATCATTCGTAAAAATATTGAAGACATTGGCTTTAGATTTTGCGCTGTTTCAGGAAAACAATAACCAATCAAAGTCCCCACAACCATGCTTATTAAAATCCAATGGGTAAGAGAAAGTTTTCGAAAAAGATTAAACATATTGCCCGCTTGTATTTAAAAACAATGATTTAAAGATTTATATGAATACTAATTGATTTGATCTGAATAAAAAGAGATTACTTCAAGATTTGGGCGAACTCTTTTTTAAAGCACCATCAGCAGGGCCATTTTTCCCTTTACCCCAAATTTTTTGCATCAAACCATACCCTTGTATATCTTTTTCTTTGATTTCTTCTCGCGTTCTGGGTACCGATAAATGCTTATCCAAATACGCAGTGGTAAGTTCTGCAAAATATTCCTTTTCACTAGACATCAAATAACTTTTTAATTCAAAACACTTTTGATTTTTAGCATTTTGATAAGCATCTTTTACAAGTTCATGATTCCAACCCAATACCTGATGATGATAACAGTGTGCAAGTTCATGAAGTAAAACCAAGGTTGCTGCATTGTTAGGCTGAAGTTTCTTATCATTGTTTTTTTCAGTAATTAATTTCATCCCGTTGATATCTATGCAGTTGAAATGCGTTCTAGGATCGGAAGGTCCCTTAGGGCCTTGTGAATAAAGACCCAATGCACCAGGTTTATTCCAATCCACAAAAATGAATATCTTATGGAACAAAGACTTGGCGTTTTCTGGATAAACCTCATTAACCTTACGAAGCGCCCCTGCCAATAAATCAACAGGCTTGTTTGTCCATTTGGAATCAGAGTTTTGTTGCATTACTTCATCAGAGATAAAGCATTTGAAATTTTCGATGGAATAAGTCGAGTATTTTTTATTACCACTTTTCTTATTTGTTTGCTTGTCTTGCGAATACCCAGATTCATGACAAATAAACAACAAGATACATATAAGAAGGAGGAACGGAGCACCAAATTTGTTCATGGTAATTCTTAAAATTAATAGGGATCAAACAAGCCGAAAAAGAAAATAACCGCAGCGTACTTAGGGTCAACCCCCTTGGCGCTTCCTATATTTCTGCCATTCTTTCTAACGGTTCCATCTTTTTCAATCTTCCCAACATTTGAACCATCCTTGCGAACAGTACCGTCACTATCCACTTTTCCAACATACCTGCCATCAATGTGAATGGATCCACTGGAATCAACTTTCCCAGCATTTCTACCATTAACGCGAATAGAACCATCTTTATCGAATTTACCAACATTACTTCCACCAATTCGAACTGTTCCATCACTCCCTACACTTCCAGCATTCCTACCCTCTACACGTAAGTCCCCTCCTGCAAAAGAAATGTTGGAGCAAAGAAAAATACAAATCAAAGCATAAAATCGATTCATCTGTTATACCCCAAAAAGATCAATAATTAATTTATTTCAACCCATTTCTATCTGAAACCGAAATATTAACTCTTTAAATATTAATTTAGATTATCTTCTTTAACAATTCGAAAACCCGCATTAATGTTGATATTTAATAAGTAAACAATAACAACACGAAAGAAAAACAACATGAATCTAACAATACTAATGGCGCTATTTTTAAATTTCATCCCAATTGGCCAAAAACCAATGCACCTCGATTGGGTTACTCTCACCCAAAAACCTTACAAAAATGCAATAATCCCGGATATCGGCCTCACACCAATTCTTAACCAAAGCATTCGTACTAAAGAACAATGGAACATCAAAAAAGCTGAATTAAAAGAACAATGGATGAACAAGATTGGCGTTTTTCCAAAAAAACCAAATAGTCTTTCAACAAAAATAGAGGGGGCAGAAAATTTAAAGGATCATAAAAGAATTTTGCTTAGCTTTCAAAGTGATGAAAATGACCGTATCCAAGCTTACCTATTAGTTCCTAATAATATTGATAAAACTTCCAAAAACGCCGCAGTTGTAGTATTTCACCAAACCACCAAAGACACAATTAAAGAACCAGTTGGGCTTGGTCCAAATCAAAGTCTTGCAATTGCAAATCATTTGGTCGGCAGAGGGTACATTGTTCTGGCACCAGAATGCTTCATCATGAAAGGCAAAGGGCCTCAAGCACAAGCAACAGAACTTGCGAAAAATTCTCCCGAACTTACCGGTATGGGAAAAATGACCTTTGATTCCAGCCGCTGTATTGATTTTCTGGAAACTCATGAAAATGTAGATGCTTCAAGAATCGGATGTATCGGTTTTTCTTTAGGTGCAAAGGAAGTACTGTATGCGATGGCATTTGATCCCCGATATAAAGCTGGCGTATTTAACGAAGGCGGTATTGGGATCCGCATGAGTAATTGGACTGATCCATGGTATCTAACTTCAAAAATGAAACCAAATATTCCAGCAATGGAACATCATCAAGTGCTTGCGCTCATAGCTCCAAGACCGATATTAATCATGGGAGGCAACAGCGCAGATGGCGATTCAAGTTGGCCATTCATACATGCGATATTACCTGTATACCGATTATTCGAAGCAGAAGAAAAAATTGGGCTCATAAACCACAAGGGGAAACATACATTCCCTGATTCTGCCAGAGAAATCGCATACCAATGGCTTGACCATTGGTTGGATCATAAATCAATAAAAGACGCAGCAGCCCCAAAATAATTAAAGCGAATTAAACTAGCTCTTGCCATCAAGTTTTTGCTCTAGTTCTTGCCAACGGTTGTATAGCAACTCGATTTCTTTTTGAGCTTTCTCAAGAGCATTACAAGCATTGGTCAAAATCAAATGACCTGCTGTGGCTGATTTTTCCACTTCGTCATGAAGAACAATAATCTTCTCCTCGGCTACCATAACCTTAGCTTCCATCTGGTCATATTCTTGCTGCTCTGCAAAGCTCAACTTTTTGCGTTTTGCATTTGAAGGGGCAGATTTAGCAGAAGAATTCACGGTGGTATTACCTGTGTTCTTACTGGAAAGCTTCTGCGCTTTGGCTGCAGCTTTTTCAAACACATTCAACCACTGTTGAACCGTGGCATACATTGCAGACCCGCCCCGACCATCCAACCCAATAACCTCGGTGCAAATCCGGTCTAATAATTCACGATCATGACTAACGATCACTAATGCCCCAGTAAATTCAGACAACGTATCCTCAAGAACTTCCAGTGCAGGAATATCCAAATCATTGGTAGGCTCATCCAAAAAAAGCAAATCAGCAGGCTGTTGCATCATTTGAGCCATGCGCAAACGAGCTTGCTCACCACCCGAAAGAGCACCAACTAACACATCAAGTTGTTCTACTTTAAATAAAAATTGTTTAGCCCATGCAACAACATGAATCTGCCGATCACGATATGCAACCATATCACCATTAGGGCAAAGGGCCTTTCTCAAAGTAACATTATGATCAAGAGCAGTTCTACCTTGTTCGAAAATAACTTTTCTTAAGCCCTCAGCCTCGGTGACAGTTCCAACATCGGGCTTATGTTCTCCCGAAAGCACTTTAAGTAGCATACTTTTACCGCTACCATTTGGCCCGAGTAAACCAAGTTTAGTGCCTGGGCTTAATTGAATATCAATGCCTGAAAACAAATCTTTACCAGGAAAAGATTTGGCTATACCAATAGCATTCATAAGCTTGCGCGTCTGCCTACCTGTGCCAACAAAATCCAAACCAGCAGAGCCAGAATCTGCAGTCCGATATTGAAGCTCTTTAAGTTCACCCCTTCGTTTAGCAGCTTCATCGATGCGTGAGGTAGCCTTACAAGTACGTGCAGCGGCCTTACGCCCCAGCCATTCGGTTTCTCTTCGAACTTGGTTAGCTACAGATTCCTGCATACGAGCCTGACCATCGAGAAAGATTTCTCTGTGCTCAAGAAATTGATCATAATTGCCAGGGGCACGATAAAAACCACCTGGATAAACCCGGTTGATTTCAAGGATCTCATCAGCAACACCACGCAAGAAAGCCCTATCATGGGTAGCTACTAAATAACCAAAAGGTGAAGCGCGGAGAAGTTTTTGCAACCAAACTATCCCAGGAATATCAAGATGGTTGGTTGGTTCATCAAGTAAAAGAAGATCGGGTTCTAGCGCCATTTCCCTAGCAATACCAAGCCTTTTTCTCCACCCGCCAGAAAGCAAATGAGCAGGCTTATCAAAATCATCAAACCCAGTGCGAGTTAAAACTTTACTAATGCGGGTTTCTTTTTCATGGTCTTCAAGAGATTCGCTATCCAATCGAGCCCTAATAATGTCTTGAACTGAAAGCCCTTGAGGAAAAACATCATCCTGGGCAACAAACCCCATTTTTGTAGCTCTACGTAATGATCGAGTTCCTGAATCCAATTCTTCTTTACCTGCAAGAATTTTCAATAGTGTGGATTTTCCAGCACCATTGGGGCCGATTAAGCCAACCCGTTCATTCGCAGAAAGATCAAATGTTAATTCGGTAAATAAAGGACGCACACCATAGGATTTTGTAAGCCCTTGTACACTAAGCAACACAGCCATGAAAACCTCAAATCAAAATAAACAGAGCGATTAAATAAACAAGAAAACAAAAACTAATCTTTGTTTTCAAGAGAATAAACATGCGTTTTAGTACGAACAATAATATTTTTTCCAACTGCAGCGGGAGATGCCATACAACCATTTTCCAACTTATTGGTAGCAATTAATTTCCAATCTTTTCCCGCTTGAACAACATAACCCGATCCTTGCTCATTAAACAAATAAATGCGCCCATCAGCAAAAAGAGGGGATGTCCAAAAAGCGCCAGCTAATCTTTCGGTCCTAACAACCT
Organism: uncultured Planctomycetaceae bacterium; assembly: GCA_903960945.1. GTDB lineage: Bacteria > Planctomycetota > Planctomycetia > Gemmatales > Gemmataceae > UBA969. Next base: position 3,472 of record CAJCCR010000206.1, on the reverse strand, counting down.
CGCCAGTTTCTGAATCTAGTTCAGAAAAAATACCGTCTTTGCTTACCATGAATACCTGATTTCCAACTACCAATGGTGTTGAATACTGAGGCACATTTTTAATCGTTTTCCAACTTACATGCGTAGTACTTACATCCCCTTTGCCATCTGGTCGAACCGCAAACAATTTCCATCCGCCATCCCCGGTCGTTACAAGAACCTTTCCATTAACCATAATGGGTTTACAAGATGCATTCATACCACCATGATGAACTTTCCAAAGTTCTTCACCGGTTGCGGGATCGTAAGAAACAGTACCAACTGCTGCTGCACTAACCAGTTGGTTTTTGCCATCAATTTTAAATACGGAAGGAGTTGAGAATGCTTTTTTATTGTCGCCATTATCAGTGCCATAAGTGATGGACCGATCTTTCTTCCAAACTGTTTTCCCAGTAATTTTATCCAAGGCAATGAGATACTGAACATCAAAACCATCAAAGGTAAGAATCAATAGGTTTTCAAAAATAATGGGGGAAGAAGCAGGACCACGATGATGATTACAAGGGATATCCTGTCTTGCCCAGATAGTTTTCCCTGTATTAGTATCAAGGCATACTGTGCCCGCACTGCCAAAATGATGGTATACCCGACCTTCTTCAATTACTGGAGTAGGCGTAGCATAACTATTCGCTGGAAGAGTAAACATCGGTTTTTCAATCGTAAACAAAGGAATATCAAATATCACTTTGCCTGTATTGATATCTAACGCAATTGCACTTAACTTGTCACCCTTTTCGGTAGCATTGCTCAACCAAACCTGATTGCCCCAAACCACAGGAGATGCCCACGCCTTACCGGAAACAGAAGTTTTCCAACGAACATTTTTTTGTTCATCCCATTGAATGGGCAAACTAAAGGCATCAGAATGACCATCACCATGGGGACCACGATAACTAGGCCAATTCGCATCCTTAGCAGGAAAAAAAGCAAGAAGGAGAAAAAGTAACTTATCCATTAAAACCTCGAATTCAATTGTTTAGCTTAACCAAAGCCAATCCCAACATATGAATCATATACTTTTTTAAATTTTACGGTAATACAAAAGGAAATGTAAGTGTATAAGAGTGAAAAGATTAAAAAGATAAACCTCAAATTATTAACTTAAACAAAAATCACTTGTCTATTAATGTATAAGGACATTGATGGGCTTGTATCGGGTGTTTTACTTAGCATAAGTAGACCAACATTATTAAACCAAAACCTGAAAAAATATGTGCTTCATGCAATAGACCTTTTTCTTGGCGGAAGAAATGGGAAAAAGTCTGGAGCGATGTAAAATACTGTTCTGAACGCTGCAGAAGAAATCGGAAATCATCTCAATGAAAAAATCAACCCAAATAAGATCACTGTACTTGGTTCTTGGGGATCAACTTACAACAAATTCCTCTTTCTTTAAAGACTACGATTCATCCAATGATCTCGTATGGATGGCTGAAGTAAAAGAGGAAGCAACTCATGTTTGGACCCATAAAGCCCGTATTGTAATGTTCCTTAGCGCAATGCGACATTTCAAGACAGAACTTGAAAGCAATGGGATGCGTTTTTCATACACGGAAATGACATCAAAAAGCCCCTCCTCTTCTCTAGGCTTGGAGTTGTCTAAGTTTTTAAAATCAACAAAATGCTTATCAGTTAAAGTGAGAAAACCGGGAGAACACAGAGTTGAGGCGCTTTTAAAACAAGCAGTAAGCGAAAATGGTTTAACCTTGGAAATAATTGAGGACGACCATTTCCTGAGTACCATTGAAGAATTCGCGCTTTATGCAAAAGATCGCAAGCAACTTCGAATGGAATATTTCTACCGAGAAATGCGTAAGAAACACAAAATCCTTTGTACTGATGATAAACCGGAGGGTGGAGAATGGAATTATGATTCTGAAAACCGCAAGAGTTTTTCAAAAGAAGGCCCAGATCTACTTCCATCACCGATTTCTTTTCTTCCGGATAAAATTACCAGACAGGTTATCAAACTAGTCAATGAAATCTACCCTGATCATCCTGGAGATCTCGATCATTTTGATTGGCCCGTAACTTCCTCTCAAGCTGAAGATACGCTTAAAGATTTTCTGGACAACCGATTGAATCAATTCGGGGATTACCAAGATGCAATGTGGACAAATCAACCTTGGCTATACCATTCTCGCTTAGCTGCTGCGATGAACCTACACCTAATCCACCCTCTTAAAGTTATCACCCAGGCAGAAAACTATTTTAAATCAGGCAAAGCCCCCTTGGCCTCTGTAGAAGGCTTTATCAGGCAAATTCTTGGCTGGCGCGAGTATGTCCGCGGAATTTACTGGCTTTACATGCCACAATACCTCGAGCGCAACACCCTTAATGCCAATCACGATCTTCCTGCTTTCTTCTGGACAGCAAACACGGATTTAAATTGCCTAAACCAAGCTATTGGACAAACCCTAAAGCATGGTTATGCCCACCATATCCAACGCCTTATGATAACTGGTCTATTTTGCCTTTTATATGGTGTAAAACCAACGCAAGTACATGAATGGTACCTCGCCGTTTATGTAGATGCAGTAGAGTGGGTGGAACTCCCGAACTCGCTTGGCATGTCACAATACGCAGATGGGGGCGTAATGGCCTCCAAACCTTATATCGCATCAGGAAAATACATCGATCGCATGGGTAATTATTGCAAGAAATGTAAATACGACCCAAGTAAATCGGTGGGAGAAGATGCGTGCCCATTTACCACGATGTATTGGGATTTTCTTATGCGCCACAAAAAACTTCTTTCTTCAAACCCTAGAATGGGAATGCAAGTCAGAAATCTCAACCGCCTTAGTGATAACGCAAAAGAAGATATTAAAGCACAAGCTAATACGTTCAGATTGTCATTGAAAATGACTTAACAAACTTTAGACAATCTAACTAACCAAGTTTTATTTAGATCAAAAGCGATTACTTCCCAAACTTATCCAGAGCCCAATTTCTAAATGCACCTTGTGCTTTAGCGCCTTCGCCTGGAAAACCACCATGCTGGACCATCCATACCAGCACAAGGCCCTTCCCCGATCGTATTTCCATATTGGTTGCTTGCGCACCACCATGACCATAACTATCAGGGCTTACCGAAAAACCTAAACCATAACTCTCTTTAATTGCGGCTGGTGTTTGCCTTTTGGAAAGCTCTCGAATCGTGTTTTCACTCAAATAACGCTTCCCATCAAGTTCGCCATTATTCAACAACATCCTGCAAAAAAGGGAAGTATCAATTGCAGTAGAAAACAAACCACCTGCGGGCATCGGAAAGCGATGAACCCGGTCAGTAAAAGGATAAATAAGTTGGCTAATAGGAAATTCAGCTAGATTCGTCTTTGAAGCATCGGGGCGATAAGATTTTGCAACCCGCAACGATTGTGCTTCATTAGGCCAGAACGTAGTGTCTTTCATTCCAAGTGGTTCAAATAAT
>CAJCCR010000205.1 GCA_903960945.1 uncultured Planctomycetaceae bacterium | reverse complement strand
GTTGTAGGGTTGTGCCTGAAGCGGGGCTAACGGAGGTTGCGGAAAAAAGTTGTGTGCCGCTCGTTGGGGTGTCATTGCCAAGTACATCTAAAATAGTGCTAGTATTTGGTGTAGTGTAAAAAGTATTATTGGTAGCCGCTATTGGGTTTAAAACATTCACTGTTACGAGAGCCGTGCTTAGAGAGACATCTTGAATATAAGCCGCCCCTTGGGTGGTTTTTCCATCAATAGTTTTTTGGTAAGCGCCTACAGCAAAGTTAAATCCATCAAGAGCTACAGATCTACCAAAGTAATCCCCTGCTGCCCCATCGGATGCAATGACCTTGGCATATTGAGTCCAAGATGAATTCGAATAAGTATAAACATAACCAGATCCTTGGTTGGCATTGGATCCAATGGTGTCGGTTTGCGAGCCAACACCCAGATTGTTTCCTGAAAAGGAAACATCGAAACCAAACCAATCATTGGCGCCCGCATCTGAAGCTACTAGTTTTTGAGCTTGAGTCCAAACGGAACCTGAACGGTTAAAAATATAGACAGAACCTTGGTCGGAGTTAGCATTTATGTCGTCTCGTGGAGCACCAACAGCAATTGTGTCGCTGGAGATATCGACGGAAATGCCGAAACAGTCTTCAGCGAGCCCATCCGAGGCGATAAGTTGAGCTTGTTGCAACCAGGTGGTTCCGGTTCGGGTAAAAACAAAAGCTGAACCTTGGCGACTTTTAGCTGAAACTATGTCGGCGTACGCACCCATTACAATGGTATTGCCACTAATTCCAACCGAAGTACCAATTTCGCTCGCACCAGTTGCACCACTTCCGAACAACCTTGCCTGTTCAGCCCAAGTGGTTCCGGTTCTTAAATAAACATACCCTGAACCGCGGTTGGCTTGAGCTCCAACATCATCAAGAGTTGATCCAACAATTATATAATCTCCGTCAATAGCGATGCTTCTGCCAAATATATCGTTGGCACTTCCATCAGAGGCTGTTAGTTTTGCTTGGTAATTCCAATTAGTTCCATCAAATACATAGACATAAGCTGATCCCTGATCAGTGTTGCTGCCCACATCATCGGTCCAGGCTGTAACGACAAGAGTGTATCCACTGATAGCGACATCATAACCAAAGGCATCGCCTGCTAAGCCATCTGGTGCAGTTAAAAAAGCTTGCTGAACCCAATTGTTTCCTGACTTGGTAAAAACAGTAACACTGCCTTGGTCTACATTTGTGTCAACATCATCCAAAACACTTCCTATTACGAGGAAATTATTCTCAATGGCCATGTTGTGACCAAATTGGTCACCAGAAAGTCCAGAACTGTGTAAAAGTTTTTGTTGGGTTCCTGTGGCGGTGTAATTGAAAGTATATGGACCAGTAGAATTGGATTGGAGGGTAAAGGTTCCGTCTGTATTTTGTTGTAGGGTTGTGCCTGAAGCGGGGCTAACGGAGGTTGCGGAAAAAAGTTGTGTGCCACCCGTTGGGGTGTCATTGGCAAGTACATCTAGCCTGGTGTTTTCGCCAAGAATTGAATTATAACTATCGCCAACCGCACTTACAGGATTAATTCTTGTTTCAAGAATTCCCAATTGCGGGCGAAAGAATTTACGGATTGTTTTTTTTTCTCGATGATTGGTTTTAAAATCAGAGGAAACGAATTGATCAGCAAAGCACTTGAACCATTTTCTCATTTGGGCGATTTCCAAAGTTGATATAGAGCGAATACTAACAACTATACTAACGATTAAATTAGTATTCATACGCCATAAATTTTGTCAAATTTCTAAGAAATTTAAATTTATAGCCCTAAAAGTAAGTGTTCTAGGTACAATCATTGCACAAAAAGCTAAGCGTCAAAAAGTGTAAAGCATTTGTTTTAAGGAGGTTACGCTTATTATTATAAGGAAGCCAGCAAGATTGTTTTAAATGTATCTGATACTGGGGTGGGGATTTCCAAAGAAGATCAGAGCAAAGTTTTCGACAGGTTTTTTCAAGCGGATAGATCGCACACTAAAAACGCTGAAGCTTTGGGCGGCAATGGCTTGGGCCTTAGCATTTGCAAAGCGATTGTGGAATCGATGGGTGGCACCATTTCTGTTACTTCAACCCTAGAAAAAGGCTCCACCTTTACCATCACCCTGCCTTTAATCGGCCCCGTGTGATGCCTGCCCCGATATCCGCAAGGGTCGAGATCACTCATCATCTGCCTCTTTCCGATCCCAAATTTTTAGCCGTTCGGCAATCGCTTCCGGGCTGGGCAGTTCGGCCCGGTAGGCTTCGGGTAGTTCTGCACTCACGGTGTAAGTGGCCACACCAATGGGGCGGCGAGCCGTGCGCAGGGCGTATTCGACCACGGTTTTATTTTTATCACGACAGATGATGATACCAATGGAGGGGCTTTCGTCCGCAAGGCGTTCCTGCGTGTCGAGAGCTTCGAGGTAAAACTCCATCTTGCCTTTATGCTCGGGTTGGAAAGAACGCACTTTGAGTTCAATCGCTACCAAGGCGCGTAGACGGCGGTGAAAAAGTAACAGATCAATGAAGTATTCCTGCCCACCCACTTCAAGGCGATGTTGCGTGCCGACAAAGGTGAACAGTCCGCCCATTTCGGAAAGAAAGCTCCGGAGGTTTTGCACCAAGGCGAGTCCCAGTTCCCGCTCGGAATGTTCATCGGCCAAACCGAGAAAATCGAAGGTGTAATGATCCTTTACCGCCAGCACGGCTTGCGCCTTGATTTCGGGAGGCAAGGTTTGATCGAAGTTGGTCTGGTTGAGCAGGTATTTTGCGTAACTTTGGTTGTCGATTTGGTGCTGGAGAACGGCCTTGGTCCAGCCAAAGCGAGCGGTGGCGCGAAGGTAGAACTCGCGTTCTAAATCGTCCTTACAACGCTTCATAATTACCACATTCTTGGCCCAACTAATTTCTCGAACCAGTGGTTCGAGAATTGGCCGACTCCGATACTCCGTGTAAAACTGGCGCATCAACCACAAATTGGCCGCAGAAAAGCCATTCTTCCCGGGGAAATCCGCCTGAAGGTCATTAGCGAGCGACTGCACCACGGATTTACCCCAACCGAGTACTTCTTGTTTCTGGTGAATGGACTCGCCAAGATCCCAGTAGAGAGACAATAGCTCGTTGTTGACCGCCCGGAACGCCTGATACTGCGCCTGCCGGATGCGTGTCTTGATTTCGACAAGAAAGCCCAAGTAATCGTTAGCGGAAAGTTCATTCATAATAATTCTCTAGTGTTGCCCAGCACTTTTGCAGATAAACCTAAAGGGCTATTAGCCCTCATAATCGCAGGAAAAGGACGCGATAAATCCCAAAAAGGTGGCACCAGATTCGGCAAGTTTCTGGCGCAGTAATTCTCATTATATTGTTATTTTAACAATAACAATATCTTAAAAATTAGTTTTATAAAAGCGGCAATAAGCAAGGGCATGCAAGTACGATGGGTGCAATGCAGATTTAGACGGTCTCAAAATGTAGATTAACAGGAGGCCTTTAATTTCCTAAGCCTTAAGCGAACATGAGTAATGATGCCTACATGAATCAGGATGCTAATGGCGAGGCCCAGGGCGTGGTATTCCCATGTGCAGTCTGAGCGGTTTGCCAATTCGTAAACGCACCATCCACCCAGGGGAAGGAAGAAAAGTAACCCGGTTGCGAGGCCTGGGTTGTAGCAGCGCATGATGATGGCTTGTAAAAGGTGGACAATCGCGTTGGTGATGGAAAGATATGCAGCTATCAAACCGAAAAAGGGGGTCAGAAATACTGCAAGAAAAATTGCAATGAGGTCGGTGCCCCAGACGAAAACCGAGTTAATGATGAAGGTGGCATTTGGGGTTAAGACTTCGTAACCTTGCCCGATGAGTTGATTGAATAGATTGCGGAAACGGTTTTCATAATGTTCTTCAAATTGGTGGATCAGGTAGATGGGCAATTGAATGCAGATAAGGAATAAAAGAACACCGATCTTAGGGAGTAAGCCCAAAAGAAGAAGGGTGGTAAGAATGCCCGAAAACAAGGCCGCATGGGGCCATTGCCAATCAATTACGAGCCAATGCCAAGCTTTTTTAATGGGATTCATGGTGTTTCTATTGTTAATAGGGCGTCAGTAGCAAGTGAAACCTACCTAACCCTTAATTTATGTTGGCGTTAGGTCGATAAATGATGTAGAATGTTAATAGATTTGAAGTATAGTTTTAACCTGCCTTACGGTCAATTTGACTTCTCTCCTGAATTAAGGTGAAGCTTTGAGAATAACCAGATTAAAAGCTAAAGAATTTACCTCCATAGCAACGCTGTTTGTGATGAGTTTCTTAAGCTTCGCAGGCCATGCCGCTGCCCAAGATTCGATCACTATTCTTTCACCTGGTAAAACGATCGAGTTAAAAGATGCCTTTGCGGGCTGGCAGATCATTGCCAACGCTGGGCAAGCCGATGTTACCAGAGTTGCCAATTACAAAAGTACCAACCCCAAAGTTGCTCGGGTTGATGAAAAAGGATTTGTCGAACCGGTTGGCGATGGCCAAGCTACGATTCATGTAACGCATCAAGGTAAAATTCTTGATGTGCCTGTTGAAGTATCCGGGGTAAGCAATGGCAGGCCGATTGATTTTCGCACAGAAATAGTCCCCCTTTTAAGCAAGCTTGGATGTAATGCAGGCGGTTGCCATGGTAAGGCGAGTGGGCAAAATGGATTCAAGCTTTCGTTGTTTGGCTTCGATGCAGATTTTGATTTCGAAAGCATTGTGAACGAAGGCCGTGGGAGAAGGGTTTTTCCTGCCAACCCCGAGATGAGTTTATTTATCCAAAAAGCTTCGGGTCAGATGCCTCATGGCGGTGGTAAAAGGTTGGTCCCAAACTCTAATGATTATCAAATTGTAAAGCGCTGGATCGCAGCAGGCACCCCTCCGGTTGCTAAGAATGTTCCGATCGTAAAACGCATTCAGATGATTCCCAATGATCGCATTTACAAGCATGGTGATACTCAGCAAGTTGCAGTAATAGCAGAGTACACGGATGGATCTTTCCGCGATGTTACCAGGCAGAGCGAATTTGCAAGCAACCTTGATGTGATTGCTATTGCGGATGCAACGGGTTTTATTAAAGCGGGCAAACTGAGTGGCGAAGCTGCGGTCATGGGCAGGCACATGGGCCATGTAGCTGTAACCCGTGTTTTAGTGCCCCATGGCGAAGCATTGAAAGAAATCCCAGGCTTCAAGCCGACATCCCAGATTGATCTGCTTGCAATTGCCAAATGGAAAAAGCTGGGTCTTCAGCCCACCCCTGTTTGTGATGATGCAACCTTCATCCGCAGGATAAGTGTTGATCTTTGTGGCAGATTGCCCACGCTGGAAGAGGCAACCGCATTTGCCAAAGATACTGATACCAACAAACGAGCAAAGCTTGTTGATACTCTTTTGGATTCATCTGATTACCCAGCATATTTCGCAATGAAGTGGGGCAGCATTTTAAGGAACTCGAGTCATGCGGGTTCTGATCGGGCCTCTTATGCTTTTCATAATTGGATCCGTGACATGATTGCTCGCAACCGTCCTTATGATGAATTCGTAAGGGGTGTGGTTGCTGCTTCGGGCGAATGGCAGGATGCGCCCGCAATCAATTGGTACTGGCAAAGTCGGGATGATCAACTGCATCAAGTCTCTGCAGATACATCGCAGGTTTTTCTGGGTGTAAGGTTGCAATGTGCAAGGTGCCATCATCATCCATACGAGCGCTGGGGCCAAGGCGATTATTATGGCTTGACCGGTTTCTTCACGCGTTTGGGTAAAAAGAGTTTCGGCGAACCACCCCCATACTTTTCTTCTGCGAGTGTGACTTCGAGCGAGAAAAACCCGCTCACAGGTAAATCTCCTGAACCCAAGTTTTTAGACGGCCCAGAGATGAAGTTCTCTGCAGAAGAAGACCCCCGCCATGCCTTGGTTGATTGGATGGCTAACCCTGAAAACCCCTTCTTTTCCAAAGCTCTTGTGAATCGGATGTGGGGCCATTTTCTAGGCCGGGGATTGTTTCAAGAGGTGGATGATCAGCGCGAAACCAACCCGCCCAGCAATCCAGAGCTTCTCGATTACTTAGCCAAGGAATTCGTTAGCCACAAGTTTGATGTAAAGCATATCATCCGGCTGATCACCACAAGCAGCGTTTATCAATTGGGTTCGGAACCAACCGAGCATAATAAGAATGATCACCAGAACTTTGCCCGCTATTATGCACGCAGGATGCCCGCAGAGGTTTTCTTGGATGCGGTTAATCAGGCCACTGGCAATAAATCTGGGTTCAGTGGCATCAGCGCCAACGGCAGGGCCATTGATCTTCCCAATGAAAACTTTGGTTCGTACTTCCTCGATACTTTCGATAGGCCCAAACGGGTTACCGGGTGCGAATGCGAACGCTCTACCGGCGCGACTTTGGCGCAAGTGCTTTTGCTAGCCAACTCCGACGAGATGGAAGGCAAGATTACTGCTACTCAGGGAAGGCTGGCGAAATTGATCAAACAAAACCTCCCCGCACCCGAGGTGATTGATAACCTATACCAAGTTTCTTTCTCAAGGCTGCCTACAGCCAAAGAAAAAGCGCGTTCATTGGATCATGTGAATAAATCGGATAACAAACAACAAGCCCTCGAAGATTTGCTCTGGGTGATTTTGAACTCGAAAGAGTTCATGTTCAACCACTAGTATTTTTATTAAAGGAAGATGCCATGCTAGAATTTGTTGGAAAAGGTTCAGCCACTTGCGATGGAGTTAATCGCAGATCATTTCTTAAAGTTGGAAGTCTTGCCCTAGGTGGTTTGACTTTACCTCAATTGCTAAAGGCGAGAGCTGCATCCAAGCCAGCCAAGAAGCGCTCTGTCATTCTAATCTGGCAGGCAGGTGGCCCTAGTCATATCGATATGTATGATCTCAAGCCCAATGCGCCTTCCGAGATTCGTGGTGAATTCAAGCCCATTGCTACCAATGTGCCCGGCATCCAGATTGGTGAGCATCTGCCCCTTCAATCAAAAATCATGGATAAGCTTTCCATCCTTCGTTCTGCTTGCCATACCAATGCAGGCCATGGAATGGGCGCTCAATGGATGCTTACAGGCTATCAGCCAACCATTGAAGTGAACGATAATATCTTCCCCTCGCTTGGTTCGGTGGTTGCGAAAATGAAGGGCGCTAATGATCCCAGCATGCCCCCTTATGTGAATCTTCCCAAGTTGCTGAACCTTGGTAAAGCAGCTTACCTTGGCGCTTCTTACAATCCTTTCGCACCAGATAATGATCCAAACATGGAAGGGTTCAAGGTTCGAAACCTCAGCCTTCCTGCGAAGATTAATGTCGATCGACTTTCCCGCAGACGCGATCTACTCAACGACCTTGATAACATCCGCAGAGATATCGATACCAAGGGCGACTTGGTCGGGCTCGACTCCTTCTACAAAGATGCCATGGAAATGGTTACCAATACCAAGGCGCAAGATGCCTTCGATATGCAGAAGGAATCTGTGGTTCTTCGTGATACTTATGGCAGAAACGATTTGGGGCAATCCTGCCTTCTGGCCCGTAGGCTGGTTGAAGCGGGTGTTACCTTCATCACCATTCAGGCGGGTGGCGGTTGGGATACCCATGGCGACAACTTCAAAGGTTTGAAAAACAATCTGCTTCCCAAGTATGATCGTGCCCTTACTGCGCTCGTGGAAGATTTACACGACCGTGGCATGAGCGATGATGTACTAGTAATGGCGATGGGCGAGTTTGGCCGTACTCCCAAAATCAACCCAGGCGCAGGTCGCGATCACTGGCCTGGTGCTATGTCTGTGGTATACGCAGGTGGCGGCTTGAAAATGGGACAAGTTGTTGGCTCAACCAATGCCAATGCGGAATACCCGACCACCAAGCCCGCAACACCTGGATGCGTTCTTTCCACCATGTATCATTGCCTGGGGATTGATCACCACTTTGCATTCCATGATCAGGCACAGCGACCCATGCCTATCTTGAGTGAAGGTGAACCCATTCAAGAACTGATTGGTTAAACACGCTACCCGAACTGAAATTCTCTTGAGGGCATTACCGTGCTGCGAGTTTTCCCGTTGGCATTATTACCTTTATTAATGCTGGCTTTAGCCGCTTCCGCAGATCTCCCCTCCATCAGGATGGATCGCATATACCCTCTTGGCGCTGCCGCAGGCTCCACCATCGAAGTAGAAGTGCAGGGCGCTGAATTCGAAGAGGTGCGCGAATTAAAATTCGATCATCCGGGAATCAAGGCCGAATGGCTCAAAGATAAAAAGTTTAAAGTTGCAGTTGATACCGGAGTTCCCGCTGGCTCTTACGATTGCTGGGCTGTTGGCAGGTTTGGCGTAAGTAACCCTCGCTTGTTTGCAATCTCGCGTGGCTTCAAAGAAGTCGATGAAAAAGAACCTAACGATGATGATGCAACCGCGCAAGTTGTTGAAATCAACACCATAATCAATGGCACTTCCGACAACAGCAAAGAAGATATCTTCAAGTTTGCTGCGAAGAAAAACCAGAGGGTTACCATTGCTTGTAATGCCGCACGATTAGATTCGCAGCTTGATGCAGTGCTGGTGGTTTATTCGAAGTCAGGCAAGCCGATTGCATCCAACGGCGATTACGATGGCCGTGACCCTTTCGTTGATGTTCTTATCTCCGAAGATGGCGATTATTTTATTCACTTGAGTGATCTTTCGTTCAAGGGTGGTTTGCCTTATCGCTTGGTTATCAGTGATAAGCCCCAGTTGGAAAATGTTTCCCCTAGGGCTGTTAAATCAGATACCGATGCAGAGATTGTTTTGCTGGGTAGAAACTTTGGCCCTAATGGCACCGAATCCAAATGGACTATTCAAGACCTTGCCTTGCAGGAAACCAAGGCAAAGGTGCGAGCTACGAAGGATATTCTTTCTCTTGGGAAGTACAAGTTTTTAGAGCACCCCACTTCGCATACCGTGCTTCCTACTGCTGCAACCTGCACTTTGGATGGTTTTCAAGACGCACTGGTGGTGAATAATAGCACTCTCATCACAACACCAATTTTGGTTTCGCCAAATGATGTAACCTTAGAAACTGAACCCAATGACACTTTGCAACAGGCGCAGAAGCTTACCTTGCCTGCGGTGGTTTCGGGAAGATTCGACCGCGAAAGGGATGGCGATTGGTATCTGATCGAACCCACGGAAACCGGTGTCTACAGTATTGAGGTTTATTCTGAAAGAATTGCAGGCAGGGCTGACCCCTATGTTTTGATTCAGGATGAAAAGGGAAATAAGGTGGTAGAGCTTGATGACTTTGGCCATCGTTTGAATGCCTTTGATGGGCATTTGCGTGATCCCTCGGGTATTGCCAATCTTAATGCCAAGATGAAGTATCATGTTTTTGTTCAGGATCGTTATCGCAGGGGCGGTGCGCGATTTCAGTATGTGCTTGCGATCAACAAGCAGGAGTTTGAGTTTCATATCGCCTCGATGCATTCGGCAAACCCCGGCCCCGCTGGCTTAAACATTTATCGTGGTGGTTCTGCATACTTGAATTTTGTGATTCATCAAAGGGGGCCGACTAGCCCTATTACAGTAAGGGCGGAAAATCTTCCCCCCGGCGTTACCGCGCAAGATGTTGTGCTTAGGGATAACTCCAAGGGCGTTATAGTTTTTCATGCCGATAAAGAAGCCAAGGAAATAACAGTACCCATTAAGCTGGTTGCATCAAGCAAGCGAGGCGAGGTTTTATTTGAGCGCGAGGTAAGGCCTTACACCCGTGTTTCATCCGATGCCAATCCAGCTTCCAGCAGGCCCATGCGCACCCAATGGCTTGCAGTAAGGGAAGCAGCACCATTCGCACTTGCCATGGAGAAATCAAAAGTGGAGGTTGATGCTGGGCAGAAAGTTGAAATGAAGGTAAAGATTGAAAGGCACTGGCCCGATTTTAAATCGCAGGTAACGCTTCAAGCTTTGGAGTTTCCTAGCAATATCAAAATGACTAATGTCGTGCTTCCTGCAGATAAAACAGAAGCAATGGTGACGATAGAAGTGCAGGCAAACGCTGCAGGTGGCGAATACACCCTCGCCATTTCAGGGCAGGCGCAGGTTCCCTATAATAAAGTTAAGACTGAAACCACCAAGCCCAACACGCTTGTTACCCAGCCTTCTAAGCCCTTCACGATTATCGTAAAGGCCAAGGAAGAGAAGAAGAAGTAGGTTGGCATGAAGGTATTATTCCTGCATGGCTGGAATTCAAAACCGGGCGGAATGAAGCCGACCTATCTTGTTAATCATGGGCATGAGGTGATTAATCCTGCTCTTTCAGATGATGATTTTGCGATGGCTGTTGCAGTTGCTCAATCCGAATTTGATAAACATAAACCCGATGTGGTGGTTGGTTCCTCTCGAGGCGGTGCAGCTGCCTTGAATATTAATTCTGGCGATACGCCCTTGGTTTTGTTGTGCCCTGCTTGGAAAAACTGGGGCAAGGTTACGACCCTGAAAAAAGGAAGTGTTGTCCTACATTCCCGGAATGATGAAGTTATCCCGTTTGTTAATTCAGAAGAGCTTGTATCTAAAAGTGGCTTGGATGCGGATACACTTTGGGTGGTAGGCAATGATCACCGACTTGCGGATGATGAATCGCTTGCGAAAATGCTCGAAGCAATTAAAACACGCTAAGGCTTTTCTTGTTGAAGCTGTTGATAAGTTGTCGAATCACTTTTTAGGTGTTCACGCGAAGGGTTCCTTGAAGGATTTTCCTTGCCACAGTTATTCTCATAAGGTCTTCATTCATGGTGGAAAAGTTTTTAACTGTATCCGTTCCGTAAACATATCCATTCATATATTCGAGATTCTTGTCGATGATTCTTTGAGGATGATCCTTGACAAAACGCTCGTCTTTAAGAAAGACACCGACAAAATCATTCCAAAATCCATCATCTTCTCTGGCTGGAACTTGTCTTGAAATGTAGGATTCCAGTAAGACGGCGGGAATGCCTGACCTACGCGCCCATTTGACCAAAGAGTGGCCGCTATCTGGATAGAAACGCCAAGAATCTACAGGCCACCTGTGGAAAATGCCGTTGGATGGAATGTTAAGGTAAAAAAGGCCATCAGGCTTTAGAATGCGCATTATTTCGTTGAATAATAACCAAAACATGTCTGAATGTTCAAAGCACGAACTGGATAAAACAACATCAAAGGAGTCGTCTGCGAAAGGCAGTTTGTAAGGGTCATCCAGAATGATGTCCACACCTTTGCCTGCGACAAAATCAATGCCTTTGTACTCATGGTTTGCAGGAAATATGCTTCTTAGGCTGCCATTCACATCTTGGGACCCAATCTCTGCGATTTTCAGACTATTGGCATTTGGCTTAGTAAGGTAAGAATCATAAAACCATTTGCAATTCGCAAGTGCGCTATGGTGCATTTATTACTCCAGAATTAGTTTTGTTTTGGGCGATTGATTTAAGATTACTAAACACCTTATTTCGAACCTTGGCAAATTCCTGTAGATAGCACAAGGAATTCGTTTTTAAGTATTGGCCCTTGAGGGCATCGCAAGTAAGCAAATCACCGAGGTAGTTGGAAACATTATGAAGGGAAAACGGGGCCTTCCTAACATTCAGCATATGAAAAGCAGGGATGTTTTGAAATTTCAAAACCAACGATACCAGTCGTTCCAACAAAAAAACTTTCATTTGATAGGTATCATTTTTTTTCCTGTGTTCGGTGAAATTGGCAAACAGTTTTCCCAGATTATTGTGCGGGTCTTCAGCGATATGAAATAATTTCTCGGCATATTCCAGCCATATTTTCCAGAACTCGTATTTCGCTACGAAGTAATTGCAGTAGATGCAGGTTGAAACATCTGAAACAAAATTGCTCACATCGTAATCGATTCCAATTTGACGCAAAAAGGCGTTGGTCAAATTCTTAATGCCTGGGTGGTAGCTTTCTCCTTGATCAAAACTGCTTGAATAAAGCGCCATTTGATCAAAATAGGGGGATATACTGTAAAACTCGTGTTTCCTGCTGGCGATGGTATCAAGCACAAACTCGGAGGAGCACCAAGTTTTTTCATAAAAATTGGAGGAAAGAAAACCGATGTAATCGTTGGAGTTGAAATTCTGGTTCAACAAGACATTTCTTATGGGCCAATATTCCGCCCAATCCGGGCGCAAATTTTGGGTGTTATCCAAGGGAATGAATCCCTTGTCTAACTTCGATCTTGTTAAATCATCATAAAAAATTTGATATATGAAGATTCTTGGGCTGTCCGCCATCGATAAATTCCCAAAGCCCTGACTGAGTTCTCAATAAGATTAACTAAGATCAATATATAGTTTTGTTGGCATTCCTAACAATGTTAATTGGTTAGTATGAGGATTTATTTATTTGTTATAGTAGTAATGAGTATTTGTGTAAATACACTGTGGGTTGTAGGTAATGATCACCGGTTTGCGGAAGATGAATCGCTTGCGAAAATGCTCGAAGCAATTGAAACACACTAAAGTTTTTCTTGGTGCGATTACGATTGCTGAAGTTTCCTATTACATTAAAAATCCGACTGAACTGAATGCGACTGGTATTGAAATGAATCAAGCCCAATCCAGAGGAATGAGCTTGAAGGAGAACACATAAGCTTCTCTGTTATTAGCTTACAAACACGCCGCCGGTATTGGTGGAATCGCCGCTGTAGAAGGAGAATAAGAGATCTAAAGCAGGGAAGCTAAATCCTTTAACTTCGGGGCCGCCACCGGGGCCTGCGCCCGTGATCAGATCAAGAATTCCATCGCTGTTGCCATCACTTACGCCAACCCGTACTCCGCCTGAAAATTCCTCTGCATATGCCATGAATTGTGCAAGCAGTGAGCCTGTGTAAGGATCCCAGACAGCGACAACGGGTGCTCCGCCCATGCCAGCGCCGGTAACAATTTCGATATTTCCATCATTGCCTATATCGCCTGCTGCCACGTAAACCCCACCTGTAAAGGAGATGGGGTAGGCGAACCACTGGCTGATGATGGAGTTAGTAGCGCCATCGAAAACTTTAACATGTGGGGCGCCGCCAGGCCCTGCACCGGTGACTAAATCTAAAATTCCATCTCCATTAAAGTCGATTGCCGCAACGCTGACACCGCCTGTGAAGGATTCGTCGTATGCGAAGAAAGCCCTAACAACATTAAGATTTGTGCCATCGAAGATGCGAACTTCGGGGCCACCACCCTCGCCTGCACCAGCAATGATATCTAAGATTCCATCCCCGTTGAAATCGCTCACTGCAACAAAAACACCGCCGGTAAAGGCTGGATCAAAAGCGAAGAATGACTCCATAACTGCGCCGGTTTCGGAATCTAGAACAACGACTGCTGGCCCACCGCCAGGCCCTGCTGCTGCAATAATATCAGCCTTGCCATCGCCGTTGAAATCACCTGTTACTACGCGAAGTTCTCCACTAAACCCTGGGAAGGGAACCACAGTTCCACTGGGTTGGCCCGTGGCTGGATCGTAAAGTGTTACAGTGCTTGAACCGCCAGAAGAAGGGGCGGGGGTCCCCGTAATCAAAGGTAAAGGGGTAGGTGCGGGGACAATGGTGGCAACCTGAACGGTTGCGCCGCTGCTTACGCTATTAGTAGTAACCACGGCAGTCAGGCTGCCAGTGCTTGTTGGTTGTGTGGAGAAGGTTATTGTCAGCAGTGTGGAGGTAGCAGAATTGACGGTACCGATGGCCCCATTGTTGAATGTGACCGCGTTGTTGGCAGGAGTGGTATCAAAACCCGTGCCATTGATGGTAATGGTGGTTGCGTCGATAGCCAGGTTTTTGGTGCTAATTGTTACCGTGGGTATTGCGGTCAGGGTGACATCATTGCCTGTGCCGCCGACATAAGAAATCCTATACGCCCTGCCGTTCGCGGAAACAACGGATCCTTCAGGCAATCCTGAAAAGGTTCCGATTACAGCACCAAGCCCTTGGTTATCAACAATGGTAAATACGGATCCGGCGCTTCCAGCATAGGTCGACGATAATGATAAGATTGCATTTCCCAAAGTTACGGTTCCCCCCAAACTAACCACGATCTGATCGTATTGGGTTCCTGGGGTGGTGCCTGCAAGTTCGATATCAAGTGTATTGGTTGGGGATAAACTCAGGCTTGTGGTGGTAACTTGCCCTGGGCTGTTGCCAGGGGCGATTATGCCTGTACCGGTTCCAGTCAGATTACCGATTGACCCGTTGCCTTTAAGTGTTCCACCCGAGACAGCGTAGTTGGTGGTACTTGCAGTGGTATTATTGATCTGCACCACGCCCGTAGTGACATTGGTGGTGGTATTGGTATTCGCGCCTGTTATCGTAGTCAATCCTGGGGATGAGGTAATGGGAGTCAGGCTGAATGCTCCGGAAACTAACCCGTTCAGGTTGATACTTCCAGTACCTGCGTTAAGTGTGGTGTTCGTGCCCAGAATTACTCCGGTATCAGAATCACCCAAGAGCATGTTGGAGTTTGTTGCAGCCAGCGTTCCTTTTATTGTGACCGAAGAAGGAACGGTAATCACAAGCCCTTCAGTAAAGGTGGAGCTGTCACTCCCGGTGCCATTTAAAACCACTGCGCCCGTGTTGAGGAATTCCACATTCTGCGCGAATGTGTTGCCCGTGCCTGTCATGGAGACGGAGTAGGGATTTGCCGTGGTGATTAAATCATTCACCGTGACTGCGCCGGTAAAAGCTGCGGATGCGCCATTGGTAATGGTCAAGTTGTTAATGTCCACCGATGTGCCGGTGATTGTGCCAACTGCTCCTGCATTAAGATTTAAGTTGAACGCGCTCATACCATCTGTGATGGTGTTGCCGAAAAGTATATTACCAGTCCCTGAGTTAAGCGCGGTATTAGCGCCCAGGGTAATAGCATCGTTATAGGTTTGATTGCCAGTAGTGGTGATGGCTGCACCATTGATTAAAGTCGTACCGCCAGAATTGGTGGTTAGGCTTGTAAGTGCGTCTACTCCGCCAACAATATTACTAAAAGTGGTGGTACTGGAAGATTTTGCATTAAGGCTGAAGGCACCATTGAGGGTGCTGCTGAAGAGAATGCTACCAGCACCAGTATTAAGGGCGGTATTTCCATTTAGCTTTACAGCATTGTTAAAGGCGAGGGCATCATTTGAGGTTGAGATATCGACCCCGATAACGGCGGCGCTTGCCACTGTTAAAGCATTATCGAAATTGGAAGAGGTTGTGGCAAAAGATACGCCGGCTCCTCCTGCGCTGAGCGTAGTCGTACCGGTAATAGAGCCACC
>CAJCCR010000204.1 GCA_903960945.1 uncultured Planctomycetaceae bacterium | reverse complement strand
TTTCCCGCAGAAGAAATCCGTCCAACCCAAAGCACATATTCCCCCTAACATATAAAAGAAAAATCGAACTTGAGAAACTACTTACCCCCTTCATTAAAAAAACAAAAAGATAGCGAAACTAGCACCCTACAAATGGGTTTAATAATAAGCGGCCCGGTATTTGTTTTCTACATGCCAAAGAGGTGATCCATGAAATTTCAATCCTTGTTAATTGCTATGGTTGCAATGTTTATCCTTTCAGGAACCGTTGAAGCTGCAAAATCCAAACCTGAAAAAGGGGTAATTTCAAAGATTGAGAAGGATAGTGGCAAAGAATCAGGCACTATTACTGTAAAAGTAACTCCTAAGAAAAAGAAAACCGACACCACACCAGCAAAAACAGTAGCCGAAGAAAAATCTTTCAAAATCACTGAATCAACAAAAATAGAGACCGTATCTGGAAAGAAAAAAGATGCGACCACAACGCCTGCAAAATTCAGCGACTTAAAAGAAGGCAGCGGAGTGTTGATAACAAGTGATAAAAAATCCGTAGACAGTGTTAAAATAACCAAAGCCAAGAAAACAAAGACGAAAAAGACGGCAGCTTAATTTAATCTGCTTTTCTTCATTACACCATAATTAGCGAGGGTTTATGAGACTCACTTGCGCATTCATGATTTGCAGCATTTTAACCATCGTTGGGCTTGGCATTTCTGCTGAACCATCTGCAGATGCGAACACCAAAATGGTGACCATCCACAAAACAGTTCTTGAAGACTCACTGATAAAAGGCTTTGGGGATGGTTGGAAAACAGCCAAGGGAAAATGGGACAATGTTGACGGTAGTATCATGGGATCAGAAATCAAAACTGATATGCATGGTGCAGTATCAAGGCATGATGCAAGCTTTAACGATGGAGTTGTCGCTTTTAATTTCAAGCTTGAAGGAGCAAAAGGTATCAGTTTAAGTTTAAACGGAACCAAGGGCCACATTTGTAGGGTTGCAATCAAGCCTACGGGTTTCTCGGTGGTCAAAGATTCACAAGACAAAAAAAATGGCGATAAAGCAATGGTACTTGCCAGCAGTGACATTGTGATTAAAGCAGGAGAATGGCATTCCTTGGTGTTGGAACTTCAAGGCCCAAACATGCTAGCAACCCTTGATGGTAAAACAACCATACTTGGATCCCACCTAGCAGTTGAAAAGCCAAAAGTAAACCTAGGCTTTACTGTTTCTGGTGAAAGCGCCTCTTTCAGGGATCTTAAAGTTTCTTCAGGTAGCTTATCTAAGAATTGGGATAAAACGAAGGAAGCTATTCTTAAGAATAACAAATAGTCTTAAATCTTTCCTACAAAACGAAGAAAGCATTCTGCCCTAAAGCAAAATGCTTTCTTTTACTTTTATTACTCAGCTTTACGGATTAGCTTTTCTTTGCTTTCTCAGCTTCCACAACTAATTCATTTACTTTCTTTTCGAGCTCTTCACCGCGAAGACCTTTGGCCCGAATAACACCCTTGTGATCAAGAATGTACATTGTGGGATAGAATCTAATGTTCCAATCTTTTAAAATCCCCTTGCGATCAGCGAACCAATGAACCCATGGCATTTTTTCTTTCTCAAGAAAACTAGTAAGAGTTTCTTTAGTGTCATCTCCAGAAATGGAAATAAATGCAAAAGGTTTTCCCTTAAGTTTCTCGTTCATTTCTCTTTCATGTGGAATCATCGCTTTACAAGGTCCGCACCAGGTGGCCCAAATATCAAGCACAACCACTTTGCCTTTATAATTGGAAAGCTTGTCTTCTTTATCGCCATCGATATTCAAACACAACACTTCAGGAGCAACTTTACCCACACTTAAATTTTGAAGCTCAAACAAAGCAGCTTTGATGGTGTCGCCAATAGTTCCACGACCCATTGATACATCTGCATAATCCTTTGCAAGCTTTTCGTAAATCATTTCTGTTCTTTTATTCAATTCCTCTGCTTGTTTGGGGCCAACATCACCAGCTTCTTTCTGAAGATTTTCAGTGATGGCATACCAAGCAAGGCCAGCCAAATTACGATCGTCTGTTTTGGTTGCAATTTTTTCAAGTACAGAAGCGCCATCAGGGGTGGAACTAATGAAGCCCAACACTGAAATCATCTTGGGGTTTTTGGAATGATCTTTAACAATCATGTCAACCGCTTCCTTCATGATCTCTTTATTGTTACCACGAGAAACCATGCTCATTGCAAAAACCAAGGAATCAAAGCTTCCCTGATCAGCGGGTTGCATGGTCTTAGAAAGCGCAATGGCTTTTTTGGCATACTCTTCACGAGGAAGCTTTAACAGATTCTTTTGAATTTTTGGGATCAATTTCTGCGCCTCTTCAGGAGACTTGGCATCTTTGTATTCCTGAATCACATCATCTTGCAATTTTTTAAATTCGTTACGCAGCGAGTCAAGTTTTTTCTGACCTTCCGACTTTTCAATATCAGATCCTGAGGATTTTATAGGTTCAGCCGGTTTTGTTGGGGCTTTTTTACCTGTTGTATCCTGCGCAAATAAAGGCAAGACCATGCCTAATAAAACTAGGTAAGCAAATCGGATTTTCATGATAACTTCCTTTATTTAAACAACATTAAATATTCATAAAACAATCAATTATCTTGTTGTATCATAAAGGCTTCTTGCAAGCTTAGCATTATAGAATCCAGCTTTTTAACAAATTAATCCTAAAACTCACCTTCCACCTAGTAACAACAAAATCAGACTTATTTTGCTGATTTCTAACCATCTTACAGCTAGAATGACATGGTTAGAAGAAGACTATAATCAAAGTAAGCTGTTCATATAATTCGCCCTACTTTAATAGCGGTCTTTCCTTCAACATCAATACCATTAATCTTGTGGAGTCAGGCTTTTGAAAAATCGCATTCTGGGCAATACGGGTGTCAATGTTTCTGAAATTGGATTTGGCGCTTGGGCTATTGGCGGTGGTTGGGGCCCACAAGCCAACGATGAATCTACCGCAGCATTAAATAAGGCACTTGATCTTGGTGTTAACTTTATTGATACCGCAGAAGTATATGGCAACGGCAAAAGCGAACAAATCATTGGTGAAGTGCTTAGGAAACGTAATAGCCAAGTATATGTGGCAACCAAAACTCCACCCACGCCAGGAAAATGGCCACCTTCCCCATATTGCAAAGCAGAAGATCGCTACCCAGAGGCATACCTGCGAAAAAACATTGATGAAAGAAGGAAAAATTTAGGCGTCGATTGCATTGACCTTCTACAACTTCACACTTGGACTCGTGCTTGGAATCGTAACCCCACCCCACTGGATGTTCTCAAAAAACTTCAGTCTGAGGGTAAAATCAAACACATCGGAATTTCCACGCCAGAACATGACCAAAATTCACTCATAGAACTTATGCGCAAAGGTTACCTCGATGCAGTTCAAGTGATTTACAACATTTTTGAACAGGAGCCGGTTGCTGAACTTTTGCCTGCCGCCATCGAGCATAATGTTGGGGTTATTATCAGGGTGGCTTTTGATGAAGGTTCACTAACTGGGAAGTATGCATTAGGGCAAGAATTTCATGCGGATGATTTTCGAAGCAGATATTTCCAAGCAGACCGGCTTGATCGAACCGTTTCAAGGGTCGAACGCATCAAGGAAGATCTTGCAAAGTTAATGCCA
>CAJCCR010000203.1 GCA_903960945.1 uncultured Planctomycetaceae bacterium | reverse complement strand
TCTTTTTCGATCTTTATTATAAGTAATTGAAGCAGATGGATTACTTTTATTGTTTCGAATGAATAACATAGGAATTCCCTCATCTGATAAATTTTGAAGAAAATGAAAAATTAATTTGGCCAAACTGCGTGCGTAATGAAAGAAACGCATCAGTTGCCCTATAAGAACCAACGGGGGAAGTAGGTTTCAAATGCCAAAAAAAATGGATTTATCAAAAAGAAGTTTGAACCAATCTGTTTATTTAGATATTTTTAGTTGTTTAAAAAAATGAATTGATTTTGAATTGCGTTCATGAACGATATATAAAAATGCGATTAAAATTATTTATGTTGCGCAATGTTTCAACGCTCGAACAAATGACTTACAATCAGACCATCTTTCTCTAGGATTGCGTGCCAGGGCTTTTTCTAAATGCGGGCGCTCAGATGAAGGGATTTTGGATAAATCTGGTGTTCGAAATCGTGCAGATGCAATAACTTCAGATGGCTTATCAGAAAACGGAAAGGCGCCAGCTCTTAAGCGCACATACGAAATCGCAAGAGAATACTGATCAGAAGCAGGAAAGGTTTTCCCCTCAAAATATTCTGGGGGTGCATAAGCAGTGGTAAAATATCCACTGTGATTATTAGTTTCTGGCCCTATACAACGAGCTAAACCAAAATCTCCGAGTTTAATTGAATTGCCCGCCATTAGTAAATTATGAAGCTTAATATCGCCATGCTGCACAAATGAATCTAAACCAGAAAGTAGGCGATGCTTTTGCAAATTCAAAAAATCAATCGCCTCTGCTGCCTCTGCAAAATACTTAATCAACAAAGAAAACGGAATACCCGAATCACCCCGATCAAGATAAGATTGGTGGATCTCATAAAGATTATTATCAGCAAGTTCCGAGGCAATCCAAAGCTTATTATTTTTAAACCAAAATCCAAAGATAGACAATAAATGCGGGTGCCGTATCGTCTTGAACAAATCCAAGGCGCGGATTTCCTTCATCGATAGTTTATTATCCAACGAGATAATTTTAATCGCTACGGGCATTCCGCCCAATCCCTCGGCTTTCCAAATCTGACCAGAACCACCATATCCAATTGGCTCGATAAGTTGATACCCAAATTCCTTGCAACATGCGTTATACTCTTGTTCGAAGTTACTATTTAAAGATGAATTAGCATCAACAATATTGGCATATCTGCTTATTGGAACAGGGTCCATTAGCCAATCCATATCCTCAAGCATGGTAATACAACGCCTAATTTGCTCTGAGTATTCCGGGCATTGATTCGTAAAATATTCCAAAGGTAACTTTTCACCTTTTAATCTGGAATACTCCCAATCTTCTAAAACTTGCATTAATTGGGGAATATTGTTGGGGAATAAATTATTCATGTAGTTAAAAACCCTTGGATTCGAAGTTCATCATCCATCAATTTCGTAATTTCCAATTTCGATTTAATCCACCTACGAATGAAAGTCCGAATAGAAATACCCAAAACCTTAGCTGCCTGTTTTTGATTAAGGCCCTGCAACCATATCAAATCAAAAACTTCTCTGTTCTCTGGAGATAACTTTTCCAATATTTCAAAAAAGTCGAACCACTCCTGATTGCTTGCGGGGCCATGATAAGGATCGCTAACCTTACTCAAAACATCATTCATACCATTAACCTTAAAGGTTTTAGACAACTTAGCTTTTCTGGCAAGTTCCTTGAGAATCCAATTAAGATTCAAATTAACCAATGCAAAATAGCCTGATACGGAACCAGGGGTTACATGCGATAAGGCCTTATCAAGTTTTAAAACGAGCATGTGTAAGATATCCCCTGTTTCTTCACTTTGTTGAAGAACAGGAAATTTATGAAACATCCTTCTAGAAATTCTTTCGAGCCTATTTAAGGTGTGAACAATAATTGCATTTTTCGCATCTTTATCATTATTGCGAAGTTTATCCAACAATAGATCGGTCCCGTTTGAATCTGTGAATTCACTCATACTATTCCTTAATATCTTTGCCTTCCATGCGACCTTCATAGCTGATCAATCTCGTAATTCTTTACAGAAACAGATAGAAACCTTTTCTAATTCAAAAAATTCAATGGTGAAAAGGTTTTAACCCAGAGTAATCAAAAGCCGAGCTTTTAAAGATCTGGGTTAACACTTAAAAAACTTTTATTTCGTCCTGATGAAAATCATTTCAACTATTACCACCTTTAAAAAGGGGAGGGGTCTTAAAAGTAGTAACAATCAAAAAACTTCCACCATTTACAAAATATATCTCATGCAAGTAGTTTTTGGCTCAATCAGAAGATTTTGTCTTCTTGAATTGATAGTTTCTTGCCGGACAACCCTATATTCGAACTGACTGGCACTTTATTAACGAAATAAAAGAATAAGATCAAAAAAAACAATTCAAGAATGATGCTGTTGGGGAAATTTAAAACTTTCGCAAAGAAACAAAAGTTTTTCTGAAAATAAAAACCATAGTCCTTTTATTTACTGCCTATAATTTATGAACCTATTTTAAAACTGATTTGTGCCTTCACGGTTTAAATTAAAACAGGATTTCAATCCCGTCCACCTTCACAATCTTTTCGTTTGAGTTGATTTATTAAATACCCACCCATACTATTGAATGCGGCCATAAGGCCGTATGCCCCAAACGCAGCACCATTAAAATCAAAATGAAGATAGAAATAAAAATAATTGGCTGGGTAGGATTTTTCAAAGTATTGATTTGTAGTTGAAAGTAATATTTTTTTTATTTTTATCTTTTTATCTTTTTTAATTGCATGCCCTAGACGTTTTGTTACTATGCGTAGCCTGCGTGAAAAAGTAGAGCCCGCACGGATGCTAAATCTGGGCAATTTAAGCATCCAGATTTCTGACTGATTTTATTTGTATTTTAAGAGTACCGCCCATGCTTAATTACGAAACCATTTGGCTTAACAAACTAATCGATAATCGTTTTAATGTTGTAAAAACCATCAGCTTAGGCGGCATGGGTGCGATATTTTTAGCATTTGATAATAATTTACATAAGACCGTTATTTTAAAAACACCTCTCATCAAAGATTCTTCAATCAAGAAAGAAATTACGGAACGATTCTTTCGCGAAGTTTTTTGTTTAACCTCCCTAGAACATCCTTTTATCGTTCCCATCATTTATACTGGAGTCCATGAAAACCACCCTTTTATTGTTTCTAGATACATCAATGGTGGCAATCTTCGCGATTTAATTAATAATTCTATTCTTAAACACATAACCTTATCTTTTGAATCCCTCTACGATTGGGTTCCCCAAGTTGGTGCCGCACTTTCTTTTATGCATGCCAATGATTGGATCCACCGCGATGTCAAACCTGATAACATTCTCTTTGATAACAATCACCATTGTTATTTAACCGATTTCGGAATTTCTAAACACCTTTCCTTTGACCCGACCAATTGCCTCACTACCGTTAATTCCATCTTGGGCAGCCCCATGTATATGGCGCCTGAACAACATCTGGGACATAAACCCACTCCTAAATGCGATCAATACAGCCTGGCTGTCGTTATTTATGAAGCTCTTTCTAATAAATTGCCCTTTAATGGTAGAACCCAAAGCGCTATTTTGCTTGAAATTATCAGGCAAAACGTAGTCCCCCTTACTTCTCGATATACAAACTCAATAATTCCTACTGAATTTAATAATGCATTAATGAAGGCGTTGCATTTTGATCCTGATCAAAGGCATGATTCAATTGATATTTTTCTTCAAGCGCTATTTAAAGATTCTCTTCACAAATCAGAATTAAACGGATTTCATAAAAACACCAATGGCGCCTTACCCGAAACAAATGGGCGTTTTCATGGTGCCAGAACACGGATTAAAAATACCAAACGCCATACAGACACCATATCTTCAGCAAATTTTTTCAACGGCTTGGAAAATGAAATCGCTAGAACATGCGACCGGATTTTAAGTGAAGACGTGTATTTAAAACCAGAACAATTAACGAAACTTCTATATTTATTAGTGGCCAGAGATATTTTTGACAAACAAAAATATAAAGAAATAATTGACTCACTTGAATTTATATTTCATTTAGAATTAAATAAAACGGATGCAGGAATTTTGTAAACAATCCAACTTTTCAATAATTTTAAACATCAATTATCTACGGTAAGAAATCCCTGAAAAAAGATGCGCATAATTATTATGCGGATCTGTTAATCCATAACTATGGCCAACTAATATGAAATCCAGCAGAACCTAGTATCAAGCACCAATCCTGCATCCACAAACCATAGGTGATGCTAGTAAGAGCACTGACGGTAATAATAAAATGCCGTAGGCTGTTATGTTTTAGCATTAATTGCTCTAGGCAATTTGTCTGTTTGGTTTTTTGATACAGATTACATTTATATATGGCCCATCCCATATAAATTTCTCCTTTAAAATATGTTTAATTAATGAGCTCGCCTAAGCATCATTTTTTTGATTCATACACATTTAAGCTCGGTTTAAAAATGGCTCAAACTCTCGCAGCTTTACAGCTTCCCTTTGCATAAGTTATTCCATGCAAATGGATGTTTTAAATAAATTGAAATCTCTTCGCTTACTGAAGAATCAATTAGCGAAGAGATTTTTACCTGTTAAAACTAAATCAGAATATAAATGATCATGGAGAAACCGTGATCATATTATCCACAGCCATGACTCCGGGCGCTGCCCATGCTACATCCTGTGCTTCTTCTTTCTCAGCCCAGGAGCGCACATTTCCATGTAAGGTTACTTTCCCATCGAGTGCATCAATGGTAATTCGCCTAGCATCGATATCGGCACTACGGTGAAACGCGGACTTGATTTTATCCAACAGATCTTTGGGCGAAACCCGTGATTTAACGGTCATTTGGTTGGATATAGAAACAACCCCGGGCAGGAAGCGCACGGCATTCATTGCGGCTTCCCTTTGGTATTGCCATTCTATTTCACCACTAAGAGTAACCCTGCCACTAGTTATAATAACTTTAATTTTTTCATCTGGCACGGATGTATTATTCTTAAGAGCAGTAATACAAGCTTGAGCGATGTCTTCATCGGTATGTTTTGAAAGGCCTAAAAGTTTAACATCAATTTCATCTGCTACTGCTTTTACGCCATAAACGCGTTTGGCAGCTTTTTCTGCAGCATATTTTTCTGCAAAGGTTGCTACATGCCCTGTCAGAGTAATAACACAATTTTTGGCAACAACGCCAATATGAGCCTCGTTTACACTGGGCTCCCACTTCAGTTCATTTTCCACATCGCGTTTCAATTCGCTATCAGTTTTCATCGTAAAACCTCCGGTGTGATAATTCTTTAAAAATTAAGGCGGACATTCCCAGATGCATATCACACACCACTCTGCATCAGGGGAAACTGTCATCCCTTCAAGAACTAAAGTCTCTATGCAATACAACGGACGGGAATAGGCAAAGATGCCAAAATTAGTTTAATTTTTTTTAATTAAAATCGCTGACCTATCTCAGAAATTCGTTTTAAACCTGCTAGGGCATAAAGAATTAATTACGGGAAATTTGTATGAAAATAAGCAAGGATAGCACCTTTGGCAAATTTTCTTTACTACAAAAAGAATAAAAAGATATATTTGTCTTGTTTATATTTCATGAATGGTTACACTTATAAGCAGAGAGACCAAGCAATGGCAAGGAAGTTTATAAGTTGCCCGGTAAACCATTTTAGCCCAATAAGGAATCGCCCAATGATTAATTATAATTTAGAAAACGCCTGGGTAGGTAATAAAATTGCTTTCAGGTTTGATGTCATAAAACCTATAAGCAATAACGGCATGGGAATTGTGTTTTTAGCATTTGATAATAATTTGCAAAAGAATGTTATTTTAAAAACACCATTAATTAAAGATCCTTCCATAAAGGCAGAAATTACCGAAAGGTTTATTCGAGAAGTTTATGCTTTAACTACTCTTGAACACCCTTTTATTGTTCCTTTCATTTATACCGGCGTCCATGAAGATCATCCTTTTGTGGTTTCCAGATATATCAACGGCGGTGATTTTCGCGATAAGATCAATCATGCAATTATTAACCGCAATACCTTAAGTTTAGAATCTTTGCATGCTTGGGTTCCTAAAGTTGGTGAAGCCCTTACTTATATGCATGCTAATGATTGGATCCACCGGGATATAAAACCTGATAACATTCTTTTTGATACTAATCACAATTGTTATTTGACCGATTTCGGAATTTCTAAACACTTGGTTTTTGACCCAACCAATTATTCAACATCTGCTAGTTATATATTGGGAAGCCCTATGTATATGGCGCCTGAACAACACTTAGGTCATAAACCTACTGCTAAGTTCGATCAATTCAGTTTAGCTGTGGTTATTTACGAAGCCCTTTGCAATAAATTACCTTTTTATGGAAGAACCCCAAGTGCAATTTTACTTGATATTATTCGGGCAAATGTCATTCCATTAAAATCTAGGATTTATGGTTCTTCGATTACCACTTCTGCCAGTAATGCAATCATGAAAGCGTTACATTTCGATCCTGATCAAAGGCATGAATCAGTAGCAGTTTTTATTCAGGAACTATTCCAAGATTTAACCAAGAATAATAAAGTTTATGCCGTTCCTACTTCACCAGAGTTACAAAATGCCCACATGCCTATTAACCGCATAAGCAAACACTTCCGAAAATCTCTTTTAGTTATAAGAAGTTAATCTGATATCTTTAAGAAATTATGCGCTGAGATGTAAACCCTGCAAACGGGTTTCCTTAGAGATACTATTGCAAGTCCCCTATCGTTTGGTATTTTCAAATCAAAGTTAAACTTTTACTAAATAATCATCCGATTCTATCAAGCCAATTATTAGCCATTAAACACTTCCGCTGACTAAAGGTTCCCCACCTCCTTTATGGTTCAATCCCATGTTATTCATAGGGCGAACCTTCAAAAATTAAACCATGGTTGTTGAAGCCATGATTTTGTTGCTTCAATGATTTCGAGAACACTATAAAGAGTGCATCGCTATTTATACCAACATAGCCATAACGGAAAAATAATGCTTAGCAGCACCTTCTGCCATATTCCCGGGGTTAGTGAGAAAACCGAGCAAGCGCTTTGGTCGTCAGGCGTCCATTCCTGGGGTTGTTCGCTTCCCCCAGCCGAGGTAAAACTGAAACGCGCAACCCGTGATTGCTGGGACC
Organism: uncultured Planctomycetaceae bacterium; assembly: GCA_903960945.1. Classification (GTDB taxonomy): domain Bacteria; phylum Planctomycetota; class Planctomycetia; order Gemmatales; family Gemmataceae; genus UBA969. The sequence continues at coordinate 68 of CAJCCR010000203.1, read as the reverse complement.
AACACATCCAAGATTCACTTAGCCATCAAGAAAACCTTACCCCCAAATACTTCTCAGACAAATTACCC
>CAJCCR010000202.1 GCA_903960945.1 uncultured Planctomycetaceae bacterium | reverse complement strand
ACACGACAAAAACTTTTTCATATTCAACGAAAAAGGTGACCTTATAATTTCCGAGTTATCACCTTCGGGTTACAAAGAAATAGACAGAAGCCATTTGATAGACCCCACAGGAATAGCTCCTACGGGCGGATCCAAAAGAAAAATTGTATGGAGTCACCCGGCGTTTGCAGACAAGAAGATATTTTTGCGCAATGACAAAGAGATAAAGTGCTTTTCCTTGGCGCAAGAATAACTTATTCCAAGCCAAGTTTTTTCATCCTGCTAACCAGTGTACTCCGCGCCATGCCAAGACTTCGCGCAACCTTGGATTTATTGCCACCATGCTGCGATAACGCCAGTAAAATCTTGTCTTTTTCTCTGCGCAAGTAATCGGATTTAGACTGATCCGTTATCTTGGTCATCAACCCTTGCACAGAATTGTTTGGATTAGAGGACGGGTTAAAATCATAGGCCATTGCTTTTATTTCATCAGGCAAATCATCAATGAGCAGGGAATTGGATGAGGTTATTACCACCGCCCGCTCGATAACATTTTCAAGTTGCCTGATATTGCCTGGCCAAGAAAAAGCTCGCAGACATAAAAGCGCATCATCGTCAATGGAAGTAATTTCCTTGCCAATTTTGATACAAGCTTTTTGCAGGAAGTAATAAGAGAGTTCTGGGATATCGTCTTCTCTGTCTTTCAAAGCAGGGATTGTAATGGGAAAAACATTTAACCTGTAAAAAAGGTCACTTCGGAATTTTCCCTGTCGGATTAATTCTTCAAGGTTTTGGTGGGTTGCCGCAATGATTCGCACATCTACCTGCACAGGCACATTCGAGCCTACTTTTTCGAAAATCTTCTCTTGGAGAACCCGCAGCAATTTAATCTGCACTTCTTGATTTATGTCACCTATTTCGTCAAGAAAAAGTGTTCCACCATTTGCGGCTTCAAATCTTCCGATTTTGTCTTTAATCGCACTGGTAAACGCCCCCTTAACATGACCGAAAAGTTCACTTTCCAGCAAACCGGCAGACAATGCTCCACAATGAACTTTCACAAATGGCTTATCGGCACGAGAACTTTGATCATGAAGAACTTGGGCAACAACTTCTTTTCCGGTGCCACTTTCGCCTCGCAACAAAACTGCAGATGCACCAGGCGCAACTTTCCCGACCAACTCCATCACGTATTTAATTTGCAAGCTGGAACCAACTAATTTTTGCGATTGGCCATTAAGCTGTGCCCCAGAAGTGGCATTAATTATTGAAGCATCAACAATCTGTCCATCAACCAATTCGGAACCCTGTGATCCCCTGGACAACTGCGATTGCAAAGCCAAAATACGATTTTGCTGTTCTGCGATTTTTACAATTTTACCTTTGAGTTCGTTATTGAGCAGATCAATTTTCTTATGCCCTTCTGCGCTAACCAAACCAAGTACAGTAATCTGGGAAAACGCTGCAAGCAAATTAAGGTCATCAATTGTAAAAGCACCTGAACCTTTTTGCCCAAGCACAAGGAACCCGGTCAAATCTTCTTCGTGCTGCAGCGGAACGATTGTGACGCCGCCTAGGGAATTTAAAATTTTTCGGACTGCAGGATCTCCAGGCATGGAAGCTAAATCCAGGCAAACAGATTCGCCCTTAAGCAACAATTTTGCGAGAACACTATCGTTGTAAACAACATCAAGTCTGGGGGCATTTCCAAGATAGTCAGCTAGTTTAAAACCTGGAAAGTCTGGGGCTTTCAAAAAGACCGAACCCTTGGGAACTCCGAGCGATTCTGTAGTTGTCAAAAGAAGCCTGCGAGCCATCAAAAGCGGGTCCACCAAGCTTTCGATAGCTTGACTCATTTTCCTAAAAGTTTGATCCAATTTGATTTTTTCTTTGAAAAAGCGTCTATCGAGTGCAGCTTTCATCCTGCCCCGCAATCGATCTAGCATTAAAATAATAATCATTGCGGTACCACTCACCATCGCAACCTGAGAAAGCGAAGGCTGCTCAATGAATTGGGTCCCAACCAGCAGCATTCCCGAAAAAACGATGCCATAATAAATCAAGCCCGCAAGACTGCTCATCAAAAAATACGAGAAGCCACTGGAAAGGTACTGGCTAAGCTGAATAAGTTTGTACCGGGTGATACTTACCGAAAAAGAAGCGGTAACAAATAACGATGCAGCAAACATAGGCCATGTTGCTCCGCCACGGCCAAATCTAGAAGCGTCCGTGAAAACGATAACGCCCGAGTAAACAATCGGGGCAAGCGCAGCAACACACCCCACAAGGATCCATTTGGCCTGATTGCGCTGAGTTTCATCGGAGGCGTTTCGAAAACTGTGGATCAAACACGCAATGCAACCTAAAAACCAAACAAAAGCTACAGCTAGATAAAAGTAAATTTCGAGAAGCATTTCGCGAAGAATAAAATTCGCCCCCTCAGCAGAAGTCGCATCCACTCCATAAATTAAACGAAGTCTAAAATATCCTGTAACCATCAAGAAAAGAAAAAGACACGGAACACCATAAACCACAGAAAAAGTAGTAAGAGGGCGCCTAATTAAAAAAAGCTTTTTCTTTGGAAAGATCATAAAAAAGTGCAAACTGACTGCGGGTAAAAATATAGCCCCCGCTTCAAAGCAAAATATCAATAATGGCTGAGTTGCAATTCGCCACCAATGATACCCGCCCATATAGGCCACAAGGGAAACAAGCCCGAGGATAAAAAATTGCCTTGCAGAGTCATCGGCTGGCTTCCACCATAAAATTAATCCTCCTGCAAAAACCATTGCCATCTTTAGTACTAACCAGAGAAAAGAAGGGATCATATTTTCCAAGGAGGTCTGATCATACAAAAGAACTGTTTCGTGGTTGGTGTTATCGGACGGGCGATAAAAGCTCAAGCGCACAGTATTAGGAACCCCATCAACAGAATCACGGAAAGGCAATTGCTGAACGGTCCTTAAAAATTGAGGCCAACTGAAAATGGTATTTCCATTTAAAGCGGTAATTTTGTCACCAGTTTCAGGCAAATCTTGGTCAGAATTTAAAAGGTTTTCTTTTTGAAAATATTGAATATCGAGAGAAAAAGCAGTACGCACCCCGACCTCGGGAAAAGACCAACTATAGAAAACAACTGCGAAAGAAAAAACCATAGCAAGAAAAGAGCCCAATATAACGAGTACTCGGTTGTGCACCGTAGCTTCTCTTAAAAAGGCCCAAAGTAAAAATTTCGGAGAGAACAAAAACAAACCTCATCAAAATCTAATTTTAAAATCAACCTAAACTACAAATCACAACAAACTCATAGTACACGGTTATTTCTTGAGGTGTTATTTGTTTTTGCTTTTTAACGAAAATTAACGAAAACAGCCCGCACACCCCAAACCGATACGATTTTCGTCAACTTTTTCATTGTTTTTATTCCTATTTTGCAGGCAAAGGAAAAATGCTTTTAAATTCATCTAGTTTTCACTTTTGTAAGCAAAATAAAACAAGAACCCCACAAATTACAACATTTTAAGTGGACAAAAGAATTAACGAAAGTTGTTGAAAACCACCTTAACCTATCAATATCAGATCAACAAAAAAACTATGGCACGATTATTGCACAGTATTTCCATAGCAGGAGATGATTAGCCTAACTATTTGGCTTATAATTTATGGAAATAGATAAGGGAATTTTTTTGTGATTTCTACTAATGCATGGAATAGCATATTCACTTCGCTGTGCCCAACTCCGGACCACATGGATTTTGTGAGTTTAAGCAATTACACCGCTCGAACTGCCACATGGGGACAAGGCCCTCCGCTTGTGATACTTCCTGGAATTGCGGGGGGATTCGAATTACTAGGGCCTGTAATCCGCGAGCTTTCAAAATCGTTTAAGGTTTATAGTTACCAATATCAAGGGGAAGACAATTTTTTCTCGGTTCGAAACAGCATTTCGTTTTCCGATTTCGAACAAGATCTAGACGAACTCCTAGAGTTTTGGAACCTCGAAAAACCAAACCTATTTGGGGCCTCTTTCGGAGGTGCTCTAGCCCTCAAATACACGCTAAGCCACCCTTATAGACTAGGCTCTGTTATTACCCAAGGTACGGGTTCGAAATTTGAACGCGGAATGATTCAACGACTTGCCGCACTTATACTCTCTTATTACCAATTACCCGATACCAACCCTTTGGTAAATCAGTTCTTCCGCTTATTTCTTGGAGGCAAAACTTTCTCAAACGAGCAAATCGATGCCATTGCACGGGTCTGCTGGTCAACAGATCAAGCAGTCATTCGCAGCCGATTACGGATTTTAAAACACTTCGACCTTAGTAATTGCAGAAGAAAAATTGCAGTGCCATCGCTATTTTTAAAGGGTCAGAAAGATATACTTTTAAGCCAAGAAAACTTCGCCCAATTGCATGATGTAAGCAACCAATCAGAAATGCATATTCTTGGTGGTTTGGGACATTTGGCTTTCATGCAATCGCCAGAATTGATAGCTAAGATTATTAGTGATTTTGTTTTCAACACCGTTGAAAACAGTGATGTTGAATCGCAAACAAACAAGTACACCTAAATAAAAACCGACCCCTTCCGCGAATCTGAGGCAAGGCGTAAACATAGGGTACAGTCAGTGTAGGCTTACTGGGGTTCTTCCGTGGTGTTGAAATCAATATCGCCAAGATAAATCATGGGGATTTCCCTTCCTGCAGAAACTCTACGGTAGCGCTGATAACGAAGCTCAAAAGAAGCGCTATAGTCGAATATTTTATTTGTTTTAAAAGCACCTTTCGAAAATTTACGCATTGAAGCAAGCCAAACACGGTCTGGCCTAAGAAAAATGGCAGAAGCACTTTTTTTTGTAGACCGTACATCAAATCCCATGAATTTTTCCTGCCAAGGCAAGGTCTGCATTACGCACCAAAGAAACCCGGAAACAAAATAGCCTGCAAAAAGGCCGATCATGGCTCCACCAAGATTGTGTACCAAAGGCTGATAAGAAATTTCCGAAGGGGCCAACTGCAGGGCCATGATTTTTAATGCACCGAAAGACACTAAAAATATACCCACCATAGCGATGGCATCTTCAAACCCATCGGCAGCACTATCTTTCAAATGAATTTCAAGAAATTCAGCAGAAGGCTCGTAGAATCCTACGACAAAAACAAACGCCAACAACATGTTCACAAAATTACAAAAAGCAACAAACAGTCCCTCTTGATAAAAGGCATAGGAAACGATCAGCATCAATAAAAAAGTCGTAAAAAGCAGCATCTGATCCCTACCAATATTAAGACCCAGAAAAAGAATTTACTTACAAACTCTTAAAATTTCCTGAATCGAGGTATTTCCTGCAACAACCTGCCGAAGGCCATCTTCTTGCAGATATTTCATTCCTGTTCTAACAGCTTCTTCTCTAATCGCTCCAACACTGGGATTATCGCGGATTAGATTTTTAATATTTTCATTAAGCACAAGCAACTCGTAAACTCCGGAACGACCGCGAAAACCCGTGCCACTACAGTTATTACATGGAGGAGAATCATCCTTTTCCTCAGGCTTGACTTCGGACTTAGATTTGTAAAAGAATTCATATTTATCTGGAGAAAGATTGAACTTTTTAAGGATTTCAGGGTTCGGCCGATATTTCACTTTGCATTTAGGACAAAGTATCCTCACCAACCTCTGAGACAAAATTGCACTTACCGAATTTGCAATCATAAAAGGGGCAACCCCCAGGTCAAGAAGCCTTCCAAAAGCGGTAACAGAATCGTTTGCATGAACGGTAGTAAAAACCATATGCCCTGTTTGCGCAGCTTGGCATGAAATTTCAGCGGTTTCCTTATCTCTAATTTCGCCGACATAAATAACATCAGGATCCTGCCTAAGTATGCTGCGCAGTTCAGAAGCAAAAGTTTTCCCTGCTTTGGGATTGATTTCGATCTGTGTTACATTTTCAATCTGGTATTCGACAGGGTTTTCAAGCGTAATAACATTTTTCTGAAAACGATCGATCTCGGAAAGACAGGCATAGAGGGTTGTGCTTTTTCCAGCTCCGGTGGGTCCGCAAACAATTAGCATCCCGTGCGGTTGGTTTACAATTGCCTCAATTTGATCTTTCAGCTTGTCGCGCATTCCAAGCTTTTTCAAACTACCCATTGATTTAGAGCCATCGAGAATTCTAAGCACCATCTTTTCTCCAGCGACACTACCCGCAGTAGCAACACGGAAGTCAAGAATCGTAGGTTTCTTGGATTTTTTAGGGGCATCTTCGTCGTTATCGCCATCTGGTTGATCAAATACCTCAGCAGAAAAGCTTCCGTCCTGAGGCTTGCGTTTTTCAGAAATATCAAGATTCGCAAGAACCTTTAAAATATTAACCATGGCATCTCCCGTTTGCCTAGTCAAAGGTTCCCTCTGATTCATGATGCCATCGATACGAAACCGGACCGACATTTCTTCCTTACCTGGCTCCAAGTGAACATCTGTGGCCCGCATTTGAAAAGCCTCATAAATCACTTCAAGGGAAACCTGATAGTATTCGGACTCCTCCACCCGGGATATTTTGGTATCGCCACCCGGTTTGTTTTTGTCTGAACTTTTCCCGATAAATCGAATCGGAATATTTTTGGCTTCTTTAACGCCTTCGGAATTAAATCTAATTTTGAGGTATTTTTCAGCAAGAAATTTTAAGTGGTCAGGAGTTAATAGCTTTTTATCTTCGGGCACCACAGAGTTTCTGGTGGTTATATAGAAAACAACCGGTAAGAAAGCGCCTAAAATCAACCCTGCAAAACACAAAATAGGTTTGGGGGAACCCCAAAACACCAATCCGCCAACAAGTGCACCGCAAATAACACTCATATTCCAAAAACTTACATCCAACCCAACATCGGAAGAATCTTCATCAACCCATGCGGACAAATGAATCCACGCAGCATAAATAACGATGAAGAACCCGAGGGAATAAATGTCAAAATAAAAGCCTTCACCCCTAGGGAAAGGGCTTGCCCAAAGTTGGATTAGATTAAAATTATCAATCATCAGGTAAAATTCTCTTAGTCAAAACTAACGGGCTGGGCGTTAGTTTTGTCTACAGTATAAAAATCAGATGATTACAGAATCCCAGGTGCAGCAACCCGAATTCCTTTAAATGCCATTTTCAACTGTTCTGGGTTCGGTGCATACTCAAGTGCAGTCGCTTTGTCGATATCCCCGTTTTCAACAAGCTGCCTGAGGCTTTCTGTGAAGTCCTGCATTCCTTCTTGATATCCAATTCGAATCGCATCAGGTATTTTACTATCTTCAGAATCGATAATCAGTTTACGAATTGTCGGGTTAACGATCATGATTTCATTCGTTGGAACCCTGCCTTTTTTAAGACCTTTGACCAATTTTTGGGCAATAACTGCTTTGAGATTATTGGCAAGGCCCTGCCTGACTGCACTATGTTTTTCGGGTGGGAAGAGGTCAAGAATACGATTGATCGTAGTACCTGAAGAAGCTGCGTGGATGGTTCCAAACACCAAGTGGCCTGTTTCCGCAGCATGAATTGCAGCTTCAAAAGTTTCCACATCGCGCAACTCACCTACAAGGATTACATCAGGATCTTGTCTAACTGCATCCTTTAAAGCTTTATGCCAATCCATGCAATCAAGGCCGATTTCGCGCTGATTGAAATAAGCTTTTTTGTCGCTAAAAGTGAATTCAATAGGGTCTTCGCATGTTAAAATATGCAATGGCTCCGCTTCTGCAACAAAATCTAACATCGAGGCAATTGAGGTACTTTTCCCACTCCCGGTAACCCCCGCAACAACAACCAATCCTTCACTGAATTTACAAAGCTTTTCAATAATAGGGGGAAGGCCCAAAGATTTAAAATTAGGAATAGAGTTATTCACTCTACGGGCTACCAAAGAGAGTCGGTTTCTCTGCTTGAAAAGACTAACTCGGAATCTGCATTCATCTGCACCAATCACATAGGAGTAATCTACCCCACCCTCATCATCTAAAATTTTGCGCTTTTTAGGCTCTAGCAAAGGTAGCAAAAGCTTTTCCATATCTTGTTGGCTAAGAGGGCGCATCTCCATACGCGTAATATCCCCGCGTATTCGCATCATTGGAGGGCAACCAACCTTAAGATGAACATCCGAGGCTTCAAGCTTCATGGCCAATCTGAAAATCTTATTTACTTCCGGCTCTTTAGTTGCATCTGGCACAGCATGCACAGGTGCACTAACTGGAGTTGTAATTACGTCTTTAGCGTGGGAACTTGTATCAGTAGATGCCATTGATATATCTCCATACTTTAAATTAAAGATCGAGTTAAATTAATCTTACACGAACACCAGCACTAGCTAAAAACTTTTTGGTATCTTGAATCCCATGCTCATTATAATGAAAGATACTTGCGGCCAATGCTGCATTTGCTTTCCCAATAGTTAAAACTTCCTTCAAGTGTTCGGGGGAACCCGCCCCGCCACTTGCAACCACAGGAATACCTACTGCTTCGGCAACGGCCCGTGTCATTTCGATATCATACCCGTTTTTGGTACCATCCGCATCCATCGAAGTTAAAACTATTTCGCCTGCCCCAAGAAGTTCTACCTCCCGAGCCCAACTCACTGCTTCCAAGCCCGTAGGTTTCCGGCCCCCTTGGATGTGCACTTCCCATACCTCTTTATTGTCTTTAAAGACACGCTTAGGGTCAATATTGACTACCGTGGCACACCTACCAAACCTACCAGAAATTTGACGGATGATTTCGGGGTCTTTCACCGCAGCAGAGTTTATGCTAACTTTTTCAGCACCAGCTTGAATAAGCGTAGTCGCATCTTCCAGAGATCGGATTCCCCCACCAACCGTAAAGGGCATAAAGATTTGCTCTGAAACCCGCTTAACAATATCGAGCATAATAGCTCGACCTTCATGAGTGGCAGAAATATCAAGAAAAACGAGTTCATCGGCACCTTGTTCTTCATAATTTCTAGCGACCTCAACCGGGTCACCGGCATCACGAAGGTTCAAGAAGTTAACGCCCTTAACAACTCGTCCTCGGTCCACATCCAAGCAAGGAATAATTCTGGCAGTCAACATAATCTAATTAGTTCCGATAAAAATCATATAAACAGCTAAAACAAGTGCACTTAAAATACAACCCTGCACAACTTTAGTCATTATTACAGCATTTGCATGACAAAATTCAAAATATATCAATATTTAACTAAACATTCTAAATCGTTGACATGATAATAGATATGGGTTAGTCTAGTATCGATATATAGTTCCCACCTTGCAGGCAAAAGAAATAGGGGCAACCCATGATAACCTTGTACGGAAAAAAAAGTAATCTTTGCGACGGAATGCTACGAAGAGATTTTCTTAAAATCGGGGGTATGTCTTTTGCGGGTCACAGCTTGGGATTAGCCCAAATCTTAGCGGCCAAAACTGATACTACTAATTTAAAATCCGGTGGCTTAGGCCATAAAGCAATTATCAATGTGTTTTTGGGTGGTGGCCCACCCCATCAAGATATGTGGGATTTAAAACCTGACGCCCCTGTCGAAATCCGCGGTGAATTCAAGCCTATTTCAACATCTGTTCCTGGTATTCAAATCGGCGAAACATTTCCGCTAATTGCATCCAGAATGCACAATTGTGTGGTTGTTCGTTCTATCGTTGGTGCCCAAGGAGGCCACGATGCAGTACAGTGTATGTCGGGATGGGTAAAAAATTCCCTTTCAGGAATTGGTGGTCGACCAAGTATTGGTGCTGCTTCCGCTAAAATCCAAGGGCCTGTTGATCCTTCTGTACCAGCCTTTGTTGGCCTTGCAGCTGATACAAAGCATATGCCTTGGTCAGATCCAGGCACATCAGGCTTTTTAGGAGCTGCACACAAATGCTTCAGGCCCGAAGGCCCGGGTATGAAAGATCTCCTTATTAAAAATGCAAACCTTACCAGCTTAGGAGACAGGCGCTCTTTATTAAAAAGCTTTGATAATCTCAAACGTAACTTAGACCACGGTGGCAATATCGAAGGCCTCGATTCTGCTCAATCAAAAGCCCTTGATGTTCTTACTTCCAGCAAACTTCTCGATGCTTTAGATATTAATAAAGAGTCTACCAAAGTTCGTGATCGCTACGGCGATGGCAAACCCTACAAGTTCCAGTTCGATGGGGCACCCACCGTTAATGATCATCTTCTTACCGCAAGAAGGCTTGTCGAAGCGGGTTGCAGGGTTGTAAGCCTTTCTTACGGTAGATGGGATTCCCACAGCAAAAACTTCGATCTGGTTCGTGATCATGGATCCAAGCTTGATCAAGGTTTAACAGCTTTGATGGATGATCTCGAATACCGTGGGATTCTTGATGATGTGACTGTAATTGCATGGGGTGAATTTGGTCGAACCCCTCGAATCAATAAAGACGCAGGCCGCGATCACTGGCCTCAGGTTAGCTCTGCCATTATGTTTGGTGGCGGCATGAAAACCGGTCAGGTTATTGGCTCGACCAATAGGCTAGGCGAACACGCCAAAGACCGTCCTGTTACTTTTGGCGAGGTATTTGCAACCCTTTACCACAACATCGGCCTTGACCCGATGTATCACACGCTAATCGATCAAACGGGCAGGCCACAGCACTTAATAACTGAAACCCCAATGAAAGAAGTAATATAAAGCCATATAGGCAAAACACTTAAACAAAGACGCAAGTTTTCATTATTCTTGCGTCTTTTTCTATAGGTTCTCATTACTTATAAATAAACTGAGGTTTCTTTGATCTTATCTGTAACTTTATCTCTGCTTATTTTAATAACTACGGGCCAATTGCCTCCTGCAAAGGTCTCTCCCATCACTTTTAAAAACGAAACTCCTATTCCGGTACTAGTTCAGGTAAAAAGCATTTTCAACGGACAATTACTTCGAGACCGCCCTTATATTATAAAACCAGGCGAGACTTCGCCCCCTATTCAAATTCCGGGTACTAAATCAGTTAGCATAAGCGATTCAAAAAGCCCGCGCCCTTTAGTGCAACTTCCTCTTCCTCAAAACAACGAAGAATTACTTATCGCAATCGTTGGTACAGAAAAATCCATGAAACTAGAGTTACGGAAACCGACTAATTAAACCCTGTATAACTTTTTAGTTAAAGCACATCTGCAATTGCAACTAAAGCTTTAATCTTTTGCTAACTTTCATAGTGAAATTTTTAACGATTTCGTGCACAATACTTTTCTTGCCAATCTACACAAAGTTGATTAAGCATTTGTTTTCTAAGAATCAGCCCCACAGTTAAACCAAATGGTACCTATAAAAATATGAATACTGATAACCAGCAACCAACAAAGGTCAGACACCTGATTCTAGGTTTAGTTTGTTTTCTTTCCATGATCACCTACCTTGATCGTGCTGCATTCCCCAATGCGCAAGTACAAATTCAACAAAGCTTTGGATTTACCGATATTAGCCAGATGGCATGGGCCATGGCTGCCTTCAATCTGGCGTACGCACTTTTTGAAATACCGACAGGGTATTTGGGAGATGTATTCGGCCCTAAAACAACGTTAATTCGAATTGTAATTTGGTGGTCTGCCTTTACCGCAATCTCTGGTCTTGCAGGACTTGCCTTTGGTACTTGGTTCACATTTGGCTTTGGCATGCTAATCGTTGTAAGGTTTTTATTTGGTATAGGCGAAGCGGGGGCATACCCAAATATTACCCGTGCACTTCATAACTGGCTCCCAGTAACCGAGCGTGGTTTTGCACAAGGATTAGTCTGGACATCTGCCCGCATCATGGGTGGGTTAACTCCTTTACTTTGGCTCATTTTCGTTATCAAGCTTGAGATTTCATGGCGCATCGTTTTCTTTTTCTTTGGTGCGGTTGGGCTTCTTTGGTGCTTCGCATTCGCAAGAATATTTAAAAACAACCCGAATGAACACCCCGCGGTGAATGATGCTGAAAAAGAACTTATTCTTAAAGACAAAGTTGGCGAGACTGAACAAGCACATGCACACATTCCATGGGGGAAACTTTTTGCGAGCAGGAACATGGTGTTTTTGTGTGCGATGTACTTCTGTTTAAATTTCGGATGGTATTTCAATCTTAACTATTTACCAGCAATTATGAGCGAACAATTTCAGGTAAAGGCTGAAGATTGGCTCGGTGCGCTTTACAAAGGTGGCCCACTGCTTTTAGGGGCCTTTGGCTGTTTTATCGGCGGCTTTGCAACCGACTGGTTTTTAAGACAAGGAAAATCAAGAACTTGGGCCAGACGAACACCTGCAGTTTTTGGCAATATCGCTTGTGGCCTGTGCTATTTTTCAGCACTTTATTTCTTGAATCAGAAAGACGCAATGTTCTTTGCCATCAGTATTGCTTTTGCAGGGTTTTGCAACGATTTAACCATGGGGGCCACCTGGGCTACATGCCAGGATATTGGTCAAAAACATGCCGCAATCGTTTCTGGTACCATGAATATGATCGGAAATTTAGGAGGGTTTGTTGTAACCATTTTAACTGGAAAAATCCTCGAATGGTCTAAAACTAATTTCCGCATTGAAAACGCTATTGATAACTCTACCAAATTAATTGGTAATGAATTAGCAGCAGCACAACTTGATGGCTACCAATTCAATTTAGTTATGTTTGGCCTTGTTTACATGGTTGGTGCGGCCTTATGGCTTGGCATTGATGCAAACAAACCTTTATTGCAAGAAGAGTCCTAAACTAGCGGTTTTCCCAATAGGTAAAAGGCTGTTACTTATGCAAAAGTTGGAATTAAAAGATATACTTCCTTTGGATGATTTTGAATCCCAACGAAAAAAATTCTTTGAAAGCCATATCCGTTACATCGAAAAATATCGAAAGGTCAGACTGGGCTCTTCTATTTCACTTGTTTTTGAAAACAGGCAAACCTTATGGTTTAGAGTTCAAGAAATATTCAGACTCACAAAAATTACCGACCCTAAAGTTATGCAAAACGAATTAAATGTTTACAATAGACTTATACCGGAAACAAATACTCTACAAGCAGCATTCCTTTTAGACACACAAAGCCCACCGCATACGGTTAATAGTTCTGCATTTTCTCTCAAGGATTTTAGGGGAGACAATCTAAGATTGATTTTAAACAAGAGTATCCCTTGCGACCTTACCACCAAAAGGCCAGAAGATCTTTCCTTGGGGAATTCTCTGTGGATTCGTTTTTTTCTTGATGAAGAAGCAAAAATGATTCTTAAAGATGGAAGAACCCCTGCGAAATTCTCCCTTTCCTCAAACCAATTCTTAGCAGAATCTCACAATCTTCCCGCAGAAATAAGAGAAAGCCTTTGGGAAGATTTGCAAAACTAAAAACTAGGATTTGGCAATATCAGCAACATCCTTAGAAATAGTCTCGCAGATTTTTTCGAGCGGCAAGTCATTCATTTGCATTCCAAATGGGTTTTCAATTTCTACGCCGGCCTCTTCAATCCCAAACATACCGAAACCAACCACTGCCACGACCAAAGGCGTCGCCCAATCCATTTCAGAAGCCAAAGTAAAAGGTAAAGTATAAAGGTAAATAAAAAGAAGCTGTTTTATTAGAGATGCATAAACAAAAGGCAGGGGGGTTTTAAGAATTTTTTCGCACCCACCTTGAGCATCCAGCAATTTTACCACTTGCTCTTCCATGCGCTCAATAATTTGAATCGGTATTTCTCCCTTGTCTATTTCTTTTTTAATTAAAGCACTTAAAAAACTTGCTAGTATCGAGGGCGGATTGTTTGCAGCAATCATTTTTTCGTATTGCCTACCATTTAACAACGACGAAAGCATGTTGAAGTTTTTTGTTCCACGCAAATTTTCTTTAACACACACAACATATGCAGTAATCATAGTTGCAAACTCACTGGCACTAGATCCATATATTTTCGCCATCCGCGCCAAACTTCTACAAGTGTTTACCATCATTCCCCAATGGGAACGACCTTCCCAATAGCGAGCATTAGACGAGTTTGTTCGAAAAACAATGAGCAAACCAAGGGATGTGCCTAAAATCGTATGCCCAATGGGGTTGAGTTTTGGAAGCCTCTCATCGAAAATCATAAATACATAATCATTAGTTCCGCAAACCAAAATACTAAATGTTGTCAAAAGCCCCACCCGTCCCAACACATGCGGAAGCACTGAGCCTTCAAACGAAAAAATGACTCTCCACCAACTATAACGATCGTATTCAATCACAGGTGATCTCAAAAGTTCAAGAAAGAATTAAACCAAAAGGTATTACCGAAAACCCAATGGGGTTCTAGCTTTTTACACTATCGAAAAATTTAGAAACCAAAAGTATAATTCCGATTATAGCCGCAACCAAAATAACACCCGCTCCAATAATTGCACCTACGGGAATCTTCGACTTCTTCCTCATTTGAATCTCAGGAGCTTTGAACAGCATCGAACTCAGCACCTTGCTGCTTTGGTTTTCCAAGCCATTGCTTTCAATAGCTTCAATCATGGCCACAACTTTTCTTGCTGTGGCTGGCCTATCCGAGGGATCCTTGGAAAGTAATTTGGTCATCAACCCATACACTTCTTTTGGAAGCTTTTGGTCCAAATCATTAAGAGATGGAATTTCAGATTCAACCACAGCATGAAGAACAGCCAAAGTATTTTCTTTTTCAAATGGAATTTTACCGGATAACATACGATACATAACGCAACCCAAACTAAATAAATCGGCCCTTTCATCCAAGGGTTCGCCGCAAATCTGCTCGGGTGCCATGTAATTAGGCGTGCCAACTATCATCCCTTTTGCAGTGAGTGTACTTTCCACTTCAGTCGACTTTGCAAGCCCGAAGTCCAAAATCTTCACCCTTTTAAAATCACCACCTGGACCACCAGCTTCAAGCCATATGTTGGCAGGCTTGATATCCCGATGAATCAATTTTTTCTCGTGAGCAACTGCGAGACCCAACGCCATTTGTTTGGCAATTTTAAATACTACAGGTATTGGTAACCAGCCATCTCTTTTTAATTTCTCATCAAGATCTTCACCTTTCAAGAACTCCATCGCCATATAGGAAACGGAATTATGAACACCTACCTGATACACCAAGCAAATGTTATCATCTTGTATGCTGCTGGAAATTTTTCCTTCTCGCTCGAATCTCTGGCGAAATGATTCATCAGTTAATTCAGGTCGAAGCACTTTTAAAGCAACTTTTCTACCTAATCTTTTATCGTCGGCTTCAAAAACAATCCCCATACCACCTTCACCCAGCACACGAATCAACTCATAATCACCCAAGCAACCAACACCACCCGGTTTAGTCGGAGGCTCAAGAAATGGATATGCTGGTTTTAATTGAGGAGTTATGGCTTTTTGCTGGGTCGAATACAAGGGTTGATCTGTTTTTTGCTGCGCCGCATTTTCCGGCTTTTGAATCCCAGCTACGGGAGCGTTAGATGAGGCATTCGCATCCGCTTTGGTTCCAGGTGGTATTGGCCCAATCCCCTGATTTTCCTGGCTCACTTTTTCTTTTAGAATCGCGGTAAAAGAAACCCTGCATTTAGGGCACATTTTCACATGCGACTTCAGAGTCTCAATTTCATTCGCAGATAACTGATTATAAACACATTTTTTGAGCTCTTCTTGAGTCGGGCATTTTAAAATTTGATCACTCATTCCTTAATACCTTTTGAACCTTT
>CAJCCR010000201.1 GCA_903960945.1 uncultured Planctomycetaceae bacterium | reverse complement strand
ATTGGTATTTGCGCCCAAGGCTGAATCGCTGCGAGATGCAATAAAGTCATAATTGATTGCGGAGCCCACACCGCCACCGGAATCATATTTTACTGTTTTAGATCCAATATCTGTGGGGCATATGAAGGATTTGATAACCGTGGCAGAAGCTTTGGCATTAGTGGTCACTGTTCCTGCAACAGTTCCATTCAAATTACCTGTAAAACCGCAGCACCAAGCTGTGTTTAAGTTGCTAAAGCAAGCTGTCTTGTCTAATTGGGATTCGAGCCCGCTTTGTTCGAGAAAGGGAAGCACCAGAACCCAACCACTCATGTTCTGGATTATCTTATCACCATAACCACCTACAGGACTGCTGTTCCAACCGTATCCTTTGCCGGCAGGGGGCAAGTTATTTTGTATATTTTCGAAGCCATGGCATGCCATGGCCAATTGTTTGAGGTTATTAACACACGTGGATTTATTGGCAGCTTCACGAACTTTTTGCACTGCGGGAAGCAAGAGCCCAATAAGAATTGCAATGATTGCAATAACAACAAGTAATTCAATGAGAGTAAACGCAAAACGATTTTTTAATTTTAACATTTTTCCACCCCTATAAAATGAAGAAGGTGGGAGAGGTAATAATATATTGTCAAACAGCTAAAACATTTTCAAGTGAAATTCAGTCTATTTTTTGATTTTGAGGAAAATACATATGGGGCTACGGGCAACTTTCATTGTAAGTATCATGGCTTTTCTTTTGCCCCTATTTAGGAAATCCTTTAGGATCTTGCTTGTGGTAAAGAATTGATGAATCAATCATCTTCCCGCCTATTGAAAAGAATCAAACCGAGGTAGTAATGCGTAAGATCCCATTTTTAGTGTTGTTTATTTTCGCTTGCATGATGATGGCTCCGATGGGTGTCAACGCTCAGAAGGTGGTGCCATTTCCAACGAATGCTGGGGCTCCCACTTTAAAGCCAATCTTCCCTGCTGGTGCACAGCGCGGTAGTTCGATTACGCTGAATCTTACAGGCACCAATCTTGCTGGCCCGATTAAGTTTCTTTCTTCCTTCCCTTGCAAAGCCACGATTCCTACCGAGAACAACAATGGTAAAGATGCAGCCAAGCTTGCAGTGAAACTTGAAATTGATCCCAATGCAGCTTTGGGATTTCACACCATTCGTATCGGAACTGCCAAGGGTATTTCCAACACACGCATATTTTGTATTGATGATCTTCCTGAAGTTTTGGAAGTCGATACGAACAAAAACAAGATGACGCCTCAGGTGGTAACATTGCCATGTGTGGTATCTGGCAAGATCGATACAGAATCGAATGACTATTACAAAATCAGTGTTAAAGCTGGGCAGGAAGTCAGCTTCGAAGTATTGGGCAGAAGGTTGGGCGGCACCATTGATCCACAAATTAACTTGATTGATCCTAAGACTATGCGAGAGCTGCCTAAGAGCCATAGTAATGATTCCCCCGGCGCGCAGACCGATCCTAGATTGCGTTATGTCTTTCAAAAAGAGGGTGATTACTTGGTTGAAGTGCGTGATGTTAGTTATCGTGGCGGAGATGATTTTCACTATAGATTGCGCATGGGTGATTTTCCCCTAGCAACTTCACCCATACCTATGGCAATGAAGCGTGGCACCAAAGGCAATGTAAACTTTGCAGGCCCTGCGGTTGAATCTGCGTTGCTCCAAGAAGTTGTTGCTCCGGTAGATCCATTGCTTGATAGCATCTGGATTGCGCCTAAGGGAAAGAGTGGACTTACAGGCTGGCCTGTTTGTGTGTTGCTTTCTGATCTTACTGAAACCATGGAACTCGAACCTAACAACGAACCTGCCAAGGCGAATAAGATTGCGATTCCTTCTGCAATCACTGCGCGCCTTTTGGAAAAGGGTGATCTTGATCATTTCTCTTTTACTGCCAAGAAGGATCAACGATTGATTATTGAAGCTACTAGTCAGGATCTTTACTCGCCTACGGAAGTGTACATGGCGTTGAAAGATGCGAAGGGCGCAAAGCTTGCAGAGACTAATCCTACGGGGGCGAGTCGGTTTGATTTTAAAGCCCCGGCAGATGGCGATTACACCATTGCGGTGGAGCACCTGCATTTATGGGGTGGGCCAGCAGAGATCTACCGGCTTTGCATCACTAATTATGAACCCGGGTTTGATATTTCGATTGGTGGGGATCATTTCGATGGCCCTGCGGGTGCGCCATTTTCCGTGCCTGTTAATGTAACCCGAAGGGATTATGCAGAAACGATAGAGGTTTCTGTCGAAGGAACCAAAGGTATTACGGGGAAGCTTAGCATCCCCAAAGGGCAGCCAGCGCAACCCGGTCAACCTGCTGGAAATCTTAACTTTGAAATCGATGAATCGGTTGCTGTTGGCCCACAACTGATTCGCATCGTTGGAACTGCGACCATTAATGGTAAACCTTACAAGAGCTATGCAAGTGTTCGGGGTGCGATGAGTACTTCGCTTGCTGGGTTGCCAATTCCTCCACGAACTTATTGGAATGAAATTGCACTGGGAGTTTTGCAAAGGCCAGCTTTTATACTTTCGTTGAAGATCGACCCAGCAACCATTGCGCCTGGTAAGAATGCATCTGCAACGGTAACCGCTAGTCGTGCTAAGGATTTCACTTCTGAAATTGTGATCACTGTGGGTGGATTGCCTGCTAATGTCACTGCGAAGGCTGGCCCTATTCCCGCCAACATGAATGAGGTGAAGTTCGAAATTACCTCAACAGAAAAGGCTGCACCTGCAACCCCTTCCATAACAGTAACAGGTAAGGCCAAAGGTAAGGATAAGGAAGAAACCCATACCTCACCCGGAATTACATTCACGATCAAGAAATAAAGTTTTCTTACTTAGGGAAGCATCATGCGAAACATCCGTTGGTCTGCGTTAGCCATAAGTTTAGTGTTGTTGCAGGCGTTGTCTGTCTTTTCTCAAACGACTATCAAGTCTGTTGATGAAACCCGCAAGGCATTCAAAAAGCTTTTGGATCGGCCCAAGCTTCCGCTTGATGTCAAACAGATATCGAAGACGATTTCTGGATCTTACACCTACGAAACAGTGGATTTCATTAGCGATAAAAAAGCTGATGGTTCTTCTGAGCGGGTTCCCACTTATATCGTTTCACCTACCGAAAAGAAATCCAAGCTTCCTGCAGTAATCATGCTGCATGGCACCGGGGGTAATAAAGAGAGCCAGAAATCTTGGCTTGAAGAGTTCGCAAAGCGTGGTTGGATTGGTGTAGCAATCGATGCTAGGTATCATGGTGCAAGATCGGGTGGTAAAAAAGGTGCAGAGGCTTATAACGAAGCCATTACGCAAGCT
>CAJCCR010000200.1 GCA_903960945.1 uncultured Planctomycetaceae bacterium | reverse complement strand
TTGAGGATTGGCAAATAAAACAGACACAAATGATCAAATATCGCAAAAAGCTTAGAGTTAATCTCTTAGAACATAAATCAACAAACGACTTCTAGAAAACCAGCCCTAATTTTAGACCTAAGAAACATTTTCTGACGGCTAAACTTTGAAATTGGCCTCGATTAATAAAGAAACCACCAAAATCCCACGCCTCCCTAAGCGCCCAACCGCCCCATTATGCATTTGAGATTTTCGCTTTTAACTTCATTTAACAATTCGATAGTTCATTTCACTAGGTTCTACCTCTCGGGGTTGTGGTTCAAAAAAGGCACCTTATAGCAGAGTAAACAGCAAAGATTTGATGCACAAAAACCTTTGCCATACTTATGAAAAATGAAAATGTTATTAATACTAAAATGTATGGGGTTCAATTTCTACCGGGCGCATTTCTGTTTTGCTCTG
Source organism: uncultured Planctomycetaceae bacterium (assembly GCA_903960945.1). Classification (GTDB taxonomy): domain Bacteria; phylum Planctomycetota; class Planctomycetia; order Gemmatales; family Gemmataceae; genus UBA969. Next base: position 8,854 of record CAJCCR010000200.1, on the reverse strand, counting down.
TAAAACACATTTAACTTCTCAACTATTAATACTTTGTAGAATCGTAATATTTTATACTTCAGATTTTTTGAGATTATCTAGGAGCCGTCCATGAAAACCCACAAAGAGCTTGCAAACTGTTCTATTCACAAGGAAAAGGATTGGTCCAACTTGCCAGAAAACCAAGGCGTTGAGATGAAACGCTGGTAAAAGTGGCACCTAAAAACCTCCAAAATCAAAGCCAAGAATCTTTATTGCGAAGACCCTAAGAACGCTAGGATGCACCAGATAAGTATGGATTTTTTGTCTTCGTTTGCGCTCTTTGCGTCTTTGCGGTGAGAATGCCTTTATTCTTCTAAGATTCTTTATTGCGGTTCCTTACTTACCTCGGCTTGATTGGGGAAGTTGGCCAAGGATGGGTTTTTTAGGGAAAATTAGGTGTCCCCTAGCTTCTAAATTTTGGTAGCATTTTTAATCTTAGCTTCGGGCGTGTTCATCAATGCGGGATATGACTACATTTATCCGGAGACTTACAAGCTGTTCTGGAAGTGCTTATCCCTCACCTAAGCTTTTGTAGCCTTGCTGTTCAATGTTCGTTTTACGCATTGCGTATCTCAAACAGACTCTGGGATTTCCAACGCTATGCTTTACTTGGCCTTATGATTTTTTTGAACATTAGACCCATGGTGTTGCCCTAGGCTATCGTAGACCGCCTTTTGCGGCTGGGGAACAATATGCAGAGTCTGCAAAATTGGAGCAGGCCATCAAAGCTAAATTGAAAGGGCAGGGTTATGGCCTCTAGCAAATCTATTCTACCGGCAGATTATACACCTTGGCTGGTCAGCCTCAAATCTCGCATTATCAGTGCCCAGCAGCGAGCCACGCTTGCTGTTAATCAAGAACTGGTGCAACTCTATCACTACCTTGGCAGCGAAATATTGGAACGGCAGTCCCGTCAGGGTTGGGGTGCCAAAGTCATCGATCGTCTGGCTAGCGATCTGCGTGAAGCTTTTCCAAAGATGAAAGGCTTCTCCAGTTCCAACCTTAAATACATGAGATTTTTTGCCCAGCAGTGCCCTAGCGGCTTAATTGGTCAGCAGCCTGCTGACCAATTGCCTTGGTTCCACCTTGTCACGCTGTTAACTAAGGTTTCAGAGGGAATTCAGCGCGAATGGTATGCAGTACAGACCATTTCCCAAGGCTGGTCTCGGAGTACGCTCGATATGCACATCAAGAACAGCCTTCACTTGCGGCAGGCCGCTGCAGTGACCAACTTCGAAAGCCGTTTATCTAATCCCCATGCGCAGCTTGCAGTTGAGGCACTGAAAGACCCTTATCTCTTCGATTTTTTAGGATTGGGAGATGAGGCCCATGAGCGAGATATTGAAAATGCTCTCATTCGCCATATCACCCGATTTCTTTTGGAACTTGGCGCAGGCTTTGCTTTTGTGGGCCGCCAGTTCCGACTTGAGGTGGGGGGGTGATGAATTCTTTATCGACCTCCTTTTTTACCATACTCGCATCAAATGCTATGTAGTAGTTGAACTTAAAGGGGTAGATTTCAAGCCCGAGCATGCGGGCCAGTTAAACTTTTATCTTTCAGCCGTGGATGCCCAGATCAAGGCCTCCGACGATAAGCCCACCATCGGCCTGCTGCTGTGCAAAAAGCAAAACCGTCTGGTTGCAGAATATGCTCTGTCCGGCATCAATAAACCGATCGGCGTGGCGGAATACCAACTCGTACGCTCACTGCCTGAACCGCTGGATACCAGCATGCCCACGATCGAAGAAATCGAAGCGGAATTGGCAGGAGATGCACTCCCGGATGATGGTAGCGAAAGGGTCGCACCATGAACCCCTTCGAGGAAAAGATGAAGCATCTTGTTGCCGTCATCGGCCTTGAAAGAGCCATTCAATCAGTCCGGGCAACGCCTTGGGTCTATGTTGAAAGCGTAATCCTAATACTGCTCAAAAAAGACCGCCGCTTTTTTTAAAATCTCGCGCTCTGCCAGGCGTTTGGGAGGTTTGGCTCCGCAATGTCAATCCTGAACATATGGAATAAGCGTGCTTTCTTTAATCAATTTATTCTTGTTTCATCTTTCTTTATCAAGCTGATTAGCTCCGGAATTCTTCCTATTCAATGAACTCCCCCGATTAGTGATAATCTTACCTGCACCCTTTCACACGATTTCAGGCGAGAGCAATCATAAGGCGCGGCAGGCCTACCAATAATTTAGCCACATAATTTGATGGTTCTTTTGCTAATGGACAATGCTATTAAATTGTTTAAAATGCATACATAACGTTTTTACTTTTAATGGAATTATCAATGATGAAGAAGATTTTTTTAATGGCTTTCATGGCTAGTTTTGTTGCCTCTATTTTAATGGCTCAGGAAGTTAAGCCTGGAAAACTTGAAGCTATAGATCTTGGTAAGGGAATTAATCTAGAGATGGTTTTTATTCCTGCTGGTAAATTCAATATGGGTTCGCCTGAAACTGAAAAAGGGCGGCAAAAAAATGAAGTTCAGCATGAAGTTACTATTACAAAAAGTTTTTTGATTGGAAAATACGAAGTAACGCAGGAGCAGTGGGAAGCTTTGATGGGTAAAAATCCTAGCGTTAATGTTGGGCCAAAATTACCAGTCACAAATGTCTCTTGGCATGAATGTCAGGATTTTATCAAGGTGCTGAATTCTAAAACTAAAGGCGGATACCGGTTGCCTACTGAATCTGAATGGGAGTACGCATGCAGGGCGGGTACAACTACTGCAACTGCTTTTGGAGAATCCATTACAAGCAAAGATGCTAATTATGATGAGTCAAAAATAGATAAACCTGTCCCAGTTGGGGGTTATAAACCCAATGCCTTTGGTTTGTACGATATGCATGGCAATGTCTGGGAATGGTGCAGTGATTGGTATGCAAATTACCCTGAAGGCCCATTAGTAGATCCAGTAGGGCCAAAAGAGGGCGCTCGCCGTGTTTTAAGGGGCGGGTCGTTTAACTATTTTCATGTTTCGAATATCCGCTCTTCTTATCGTGGGGATTTTAATCCGCCCTCTAGTAGAACCATTGGTATTGGTTTTCGATTGGCAAAGACAAATTAATTGTTGTTATCATCTTTTGAAATAGTTCGCTAATTTTAAATCCTTACAGAAGATGAAAAGCCATGGCGGTTGACTTCGAAACATTTGTACAACGATTACTTGATTCTGGAATATTAACAGAACAAAAATTAAGTGCTGTCGAACAGAAAAAGATTCACCATCAAAATGTTGAATCTTGTATTCAAGATTTGATCGAATCCAAACTACTGACCAAATTTCAGTCAGAACAAATAATCGCAGGTAAAGGCGAAAGCCTAGCTTTTGGCAAGTACATCATTCAAGAAAAACTTGGTGCTGGTGGTATGGGGCAGGTTTATAAAGCCTATTACCCAGAAGCTGCGAAGTTAGTTGCAATCAAAGTTATTCTTCCTCAAGGGAAGTTGGATGCGGAATCCATTAAGAGGTTTGAAAGAGAGGTAAAAGCTTCAGAAAAGTTGGTTCACCCGAATATTATTGCGGTGCTGGATTCCGGGCGTATCAATGACCAACTTTTCATGGTGATGGAACTAATTGAAGGGAAAGACCTTTTTGAACTAATCAATGAAAAGGGGAAGTTGCCGGTTAACGAAGCCGTTGCGTACATCATTCAGGCTGCAAGGGCGCTTGAACATGCTCATGCAAACGGGGTGATACACAGAGATGTAAAGCCTGCAAACCTCATCGCAGATTCGCAAGGGCTTTTGAAAATAGTTGATATGGGGTTGGCAAAGATTCACGCAGGGGAAAATGAAGATATAGTGTCTATGCTGACCACTAATACCGCGATCATGGGGTCTGCCGATTTCATGTCGCCTGAACAAACAGTTTCAACAAAAAATGTCGATGCCCGGACTGATATTTATAGTTTGGGGGCAAGCTTTTATTTTCTGCTGACCGCTAAGGTGATGTATCCGCAGAAAACTACTTTTTCGAAGTTGATCGCCCATAGGCAATCTCCTATTTCGCCATTGAAGGCCATGCGCTTTGATGTTTCACAAAAGCTTGATGATATTTATACAAAGATGGTTGCAAAGAAGGTTGAAGATCGATACCAAAGCATGACGGAATTGATTTTAGATTTAGAAGCATTGGGAAAAGAATCTGGAACCCAGGGTCGTTTGAAACAAGACGCAGCATTAAATCCATTCCAAGTTAACGGCGTTAATTTTCTTGATCTCGATGACAATTCGTTAAAGACAAAAAAGAGCACAGGGATATTTGCGAATAAGAAGATTGCCTTGTTTGGTACCGGATTGCTGGTTGTGGTTGGGTTGGTTTTTGTCGTGCTTTTTATCACGAAGAATACTGGGGTAAAGAATGAACTCAACAATACCAACGATGCCCAAGAAGCTTTTCTCGACCCACCTTTTAATAACAACCAAGCACATGAAGCGCAACAAGCATTGGCCAAAAATTTAGGCTTGGCGGTAGAAACGACGGTAGATCTCGGCAGGGGTATCAACCTTGCGATGATATTAATTCCGCAGGGGAAATTTATCATGGGCTCTCCTCTTTCAGAACCGGGCCATAAGGATGATGAACTCCAGCACCAGGTTGTTTTATTTAGGCCCTATTTCATGGGGAAGTATGAAGTAACACAAGAACAATGGGAGGTTGTAATGGGTGAGAACCCTAGTCAAACAAAGGGCGCGAAGTTGCCTGTAACGAATATCTCTTGGAATGATTGCCAGAACTTTGTCAGCAAGTTAAATGCAAAGACTGAAAGTAATTATCGGCTGCCTACGGAAGCAGAGTGGGAATTTGCATGTCGATCTGGTGCAAATTCTGCGTATAGCATTGGTGATAAAATCACGAAGGATGATGCTAATTATGAAAATGTTAAGGGCGGTGCAAAACTAGTCGGTAGTTACAAGCCCAACGCCTTTGGTTTGTACGATATGCATGGTAATGTCTGGGAGTTTTGTTCTGATTGGTATGGTGCATATTCAGCGGGCAAATCTATAGATCCGATGGGGGTTAAGAATGGCCATGATCATGTGTTGCGAGGCGGTTCATTTTTTGTTGATGGTCTTTTACTTCGTAGCTCAACCCGTGATTATGTCGCGCCTGATTTTCATAATGTTGTGATTGGCTTTCGCCTAGCAAAATCCAATTGAGGCTCATGCCTTCTTATTGGCAGAGAATAGTTTTTCGTTAAATTTACATTATTGATTGCAGAAGTGGTAAGTGCATGTGGCTTGGTTGAATTTAATTAATTATATCAAGGAGCCAGATTTTTAATGGCTCCTTGATATAGTCGGAAGTTATTAAACGTACCCGATTAGGGCAGTGGGGGAGTGGCCTCGCCGCCTGATATGGTGGCAAGGTTTCGGTATAAGTTCAAATCAATTGCTTCGACTATAAACTTGACACTTCCATCTGCAAAAGCAAAGTTTCCACCACCAGTATGCCTGCTTCGGAATGAATAAAGATTTTCCCAATTGCCTGGGTTGTTGAATCCTGGTTGCCCTGTAACGAGCCCATTATTAAGAGGAATTGCGCAAGTCCCAGTGGCGTGATTGGCGCGAACCCATCCGCAGTGAGTATTGATATCCATTAAATCTTCGCCAATCATAAGGGTGTTGCTGGTTCCATCAGCGATTCTGCTTAATTGCAGGGCCCGAGTATTGTCTGAGCGGTAGAAAATACCGTTGCCGGCATCAATGCCATTGTTGTTTCCTGTATGCCCGGTATTTAGGAAACTGCCCCAACCCCAGTTACTACCTGCAACGCCCTTGTAGTTGGTTGGTCCTGTTCCAGAGCCAGTACTGCCGTTGGCCCTATTGTAGCTTAACTTGCCGCTGCCTGGGTCACTAGGGCATACGTAGGATTTAATAACAACGGCTTGAATAGCTGCCAAGCTATTAAAGGTTGGCACATCAGCGGCAGCGGGGGTTGGCCCAAAGCTATCTTGGCGAAGATTGCTGAAAAGGCCAGCTTGCTCAATGAAAGGAAGGATTCGCACAAGCCAGCTCCAAGACCGACCATTATCATCATAGCCATAAGTGTTAGGATTTAAATTATATGGTATTTGGTTTTGCGCATCTTGAAAGCCATGAACTGCAAGGGCGATCTGCTTGAGGTTATTCGAGCAGGTTAGGCGAGCGGAGGACTCACGGACTTTTTGAACAGCGGGTAATAGAAGGCCTATCAAAATGGCAATGATAGCAATTACTACCAGTAATTCGATAAGGGTAAACCCCTTGATTCTTTGGCTTGACTTGAACATGAAATCACCTCATTAAAGGATAAATGAAAAAAAGAAGATTGAAAAGATTCCTATTTATTTTGTCACTTTGAGTTCGTAATTGCTTGGTGGCGCATTAGCCTTCACTTCAACAGAAAGTGGCGTTGTATCTTTGGAGCTATACTTCCCGCTAATTAATTGTTTGAGTGTTGAGTAAGGGTCTTTTGGATTTGTAGGTTCGGAGTAGTTAACTGTGACTTTGTACCAACCTTCAGGAATACCGGGTTTGCCGCCGAAATTAAGAGTGTACTGTCCAGTTTCGGTTACCGTTGCTACTGCAATCGACTTGGCCAAATTACCCTTGGAAGAGTCAGGGTGAAAATTGATGGTAGCTGTTTTGGATTTGTCGATGGTGATAGGTTTATCGTCGAGAAGCAGTTGCCCGGAGACGGGGGGCAGAATTGGGGTGCTGCAACCTGCAATAACGAGAGTGAAAACGATGAAAGTTGAGATAATATAAGCATATTTGAAGGAAAAGAACCGGAAAGAGATCATTGGGTGGCTCGAGTTTAGGGGACAGAAACTAATCACATTACTTAAGAATAAATTTAAAAATTATTAAAAGCAAGTGAGAAAAGGGAGGAATGTTTTATTTATCTTCGGATAGCGCTGCCTTTAAATTTGGGTTGCTAGCATGGGCATTTTGCCACCTATAATAACTTTGGGTTTTGTAGTTCCCCGCTCGTTTTATTGCTTGTGCCAAATGGATTGTTTGTTTGCAGGAGAGATTTCTATGGATACTTTTGAAAATGCCTCGCCGCCCCATGAGCAACCTGAAAAAGTTCTTGCCAAGTGCTGGGAATGTGGCGAAATGAAAATGTGCTTTGAACATATCGTTTGTTGCACTGGTACTCGTTTTCATACATGCCCTGCCTGCAGGGTGCTCATTAATCAGAAGGCTTCATGAATAATCTTGATCATGAATTCTTTATGAAGCGTGCTATCGAACTTGCTATGAATGTTCCACAGGTGCCTTTTGGGGCATTGATTGTAAATCGTGATACTAGAGCGATCGTCGCTGAAGGTTGGAACAAAACCAATATTAATCCAACATGGCATGGCGAAATTGATGCAATCAACCAACTTGCATTGCATCACAATTCTGCTGATCATTCAAAACTTGTTTTGTATACAACCGCCGAACCTTGCCCCATGTGTCAGGCTGCAATTCTTTGGGCAGGCATTGGCATGGTGGTGTTTGGCACCTCGATACGATTTTTGCAAGATAATGGTTGGCATCAGATTGATATTCTTGCACAGGAAGTTATTCATCGTAGCCCTCATTGGAGTTGTGAACTGATAGGTGGCGTTTTGGAAAAAGATTGCAACGCACTTTTTCAGTCATGTAATGGATGATTGTGATTGATAGCTTAAGCCATGCTGATCTTAAAAATATTTAGCGGGTTATATCTGTTATGCCTCAATTTAAACGCTACCTAGGCATTGATTATTCTGGGGCCCAAACGCCTGTGAATAGCCTGCCCGGCTTGCAAGTTTATGAGGCCACTCCTAATCGACTTCCACTTGAAATAAAAGCCTCGCAAAGCGTATTTGGGCAGTCAAAGAAAAAGTATTGGTCACGCAAGGGCATTGCAGAATTTCTCGCCCATGAGCTTCAAGAGGGGCCTTGCACACTTGTTGGAATTGATCATGGGTTTTCATTTCCCCTTTCTTATTTTGAAACACATTCTCTCGCCCATGATTGGCCAAAATTCCTCGATGATTTTCAAAAGCATTGGCCTACTGATTTGGATCATATGAAAGTTGATTTTATTCGTAATGGCATCGAGTGGAATGGAGTTGCGCGCATGGGGAATTCCCGTTGGCGCAGGTTGGCAGAGCAGCGCTGTGGTGCAAAATCGGTTTTTCATTTTGATGTGCAGGGTTCGGTTGCAAAGTCAACCCACACAGGGTTGCCCTGGTTGCGATTTTTACGCCAGCAGTTGGGTGAAAGATTGCACTTCTGGCCTTTTGATGGTTGGGAACCGCCGTTAGGGAAGTCGGTGATTGCAGAAGTTTATCCTTCCTTATGCAACCAGAATTATACCAACCAAGGTGTTACTTCGCATCAGCATGATGCGTATTGTGTCGCAAGGTGGATGATGCAGAATGATTTGGCAGATAATCTATCAGCCTTTTTTCAACCTGAATTAAGCTCATCAGAAATAAAGCAAGCTAGTGTTGAAGGTTGGATACTAGGCTTGCGTTAAAAGAAAAATGCACATAAATCGTTACGATCAGGGATGATTAATTTAATGCCCACTACCCTTTGTCGCGTTGTCTTGGTTGTGCCTATGTAAATTAGAACAAGGAGCCAGATTTTTAATGGCTCCTTGATAGTCGCTAACTAAGTAAAATAACCGTATTAGGGCAGGGGGCCGGTTGCTTCGCTACCAGAATGGCTGGCAAGATTTCGGTATAAATTTAGATCGATTGCTTCGACAATAAACTTCACACTTCGATCGGCGAATGCAAAGTTCCCGCCTGCGGTATGCCTGCTTCGGAATGAATAAAGATTGGGCCAATCGCCTGAATTATTG
>CAJCCR010000199.1 GCA_903960945.1 uncultured Planctomycetaceae bacterium | reverse complement strand
GCGCTCATCGCCCTAGGAGATATCGTTTACCCGACCGGCAGAGTGCTTCAATACATGAATTATTTCTGGAACACCTATAATAATGTGGATGAACCAAGCCTTACTACTGGCGCGCCTCTGATGGCATCTGTGCCTTTTTATCCACTACTTGGAAACCACGATATTGGAGCAAGATTTCCAACCACTCAAGATGCACTTGGTGCCTTTTACTTCTTCTACCCACCAACCCAGGGCCCAGGCGAAGGTTCTTGGAGCACCCCTCTGGGAACTGACACCGCCGCTGCTGCTAAATTTAAGACTATCAACAAGCATAGTTACCCGTCCATGGATGCCTATTCATTCGATTATGGCAGCGCTCATTTTCTTATTCTAAACAACAACAAATCATCCAACATGGATTCCACTGAACTTTTAAAATGGGCAGAATCTGACCTTACGAAAACGAAGCAACCATGGAAATTCGTCTGCTATCATGTGCCTGCTTTTCACAGCTCTAGGCAACATTACAGCGAACAACAATCCCGCTCGTGGAACCCAATGTTTGAAACATGTGGAGTGGATATCGTTTTTGCAGGCCATGTCCATAACTATCAACGCAGCCATCCACTGCTTTTTAAACCCGAAGGAAAACGAAACACCAAAGGAAGAGTCGATGGAACTTTTACCATCGACAAATCATTTGATGGCGACAAAAACACCTCACCCAAGGGCGTGATTCATGTGGTTGCAGGAGGTGGAGGCGCATCGCTATACCTTCCGGGTTTGGAAAAAACCTCAGTCTCTCTCAAGGAAGATTTTGAAGAAAACTATGCAGACTTCACTGTAGTTATGAATGCTGACAACTATTCCTTTGTAACCATGGATTTGGAACCAACAAAGCTTGCAATCCGTGTGCTTAATCAGGAAGGCAAGCAACTTGACAAATTCAACATCACCAAACCTAACAGATAATTTTAAAGACAACATGATCACCAAACTTAACAGACGAAAATTTCTTGCAACCTCTGCTGCCCTACCGCTTGCAGGAATTAACCCCACCAATGCTGCAAAATTAAAAGAGGAACCAGTCGGGTTTTTCCTAATTGGCGACACACACTTCCTTGCTGATAAGGAAAACCCCGCAAAGTTAGATCCAAGATCCGCTTCCAACACCTCCAACCTCGTTGCAACTTTAAATAGATTAGGGGGCACTGCTATCCCTACAGAAGCGGGTGGGGGCAAAGTTCTCACTCCAAAAGGACTTATTCATGCTGGCGATGTCATCGATACAGGCGACAAAAATGGCCCCCTCTCTGAAAAGATGCAAGTCGCCGAATGGAACGCTTTCTCTGAAACCTTCGGCCTGACTGGCAAAGAAGGCAAACTTAAAATGCCTGTTTACGAAGTGCATGGCAACCATGACAGCCCTAATGGCCAAGGCATGGCAGTCAAAAAAATAATCGAGCGAAACAAAAACCGGTCCGGGGTCAACAATATTTCATCCAATGGGGTGCATTATTCTTGGGATTGGGAGAAGGTGCATTTCATCAACCTTGGAATTGTGGTGGGAGAGGTTGCAACAGTTGCCCGCAAGAGGCGTTACAACCCACTTGGCAGCCTTGATTTTCTTGTAAAAGATCTCAAGGAAAAAGTGGGCGATTCAGGCAGACCAGTTGTGATCACCCATCATGTAGATATGCAACGATATTCGCAACCTCTTCCTGTCGAAGATAAAAAAGCAATGAGCATGGAATGGGATCCTGAAGATGTCCAAGGCTTTTATAAAGCCATTGATGGCTACAATATTGCAGCAGTTCTTTATGGCCACACCCACGCACGCAATGTCTACCGCTGGGATGGCACACCCAAGCGATCGGGGAAAGGCGTTCCGGTTTTCAATGTGGATAACGGGGCACATTTCCACAGCAAGGAACAAGCATTCTTCTACTTTGAAATTAGCGCAAACCAATGCCTCGTCAGAGAATACTTCACCAAGGATGGCTGGGAAAGCGGAGCCTGGACTCCTCAATCATGGGCCACAAATCACACCAAAGCAAAAAATGTTTAACGTACCTTTTTTCAATCAGGAGAATGATTCATGCTTCAGAAATTAAAATTTAGTATCTCTGCTACTTTCTTTCTAACACTAGCCCCACTTGGCTTTTGTGATGTCAAACTTCCAGCCATCTTTTCTGACCACGCAGTCATTCAAAAAGATGTTCAGGCACCCGTATGGGGCTGGGCCGAGCCCAACGAAGAAGTTACTGTAAAAATAGGCATGCAATCGCAATCCACAAAAGCAGGCGCTGATGGCAAATGGAACGTTAAACTCGATAAGCTTTCTGCGGGTGGGCCTCATACTCTCGAAATCAAAGGCAAAAACACCATAACAATTAAGGATGTTTTGATCGGCGAAGTTTGGCTGGGTTCGGGTCAATCCAACATGGCGATGACTGTCAATCGCTGTCTCAATTACGAAAAAGAACAAGCTGCTGCAAACTTTCCCCAACTTAGAATGTTCAGAGAATCATCAGGTGTCTCAACCCAACCCCAGTTTGTTGGTGCAGGCAAATGGGAAGTCTGCACCCCTGAAACCGTAGGTGGGTTTTCAGGTACCGCCTATTTCTTTGGCAGAGAACTTCACCAAGTGCTCAAGGTGCCCGTGGGCTTGATCAACTCTTCTGTCGGTGGCACCCCAGTTGAATCTTGGACCAGCATGGAAGCACAGAAAGATTTCAAAGAACTCAAGCCTTTGTTTGATCGTTGGCAAAAATCCGATGCAGACTTCAATCTCGGAAAAGCTGAGGCTCAGTACAAGATTGATATTGAAAAACACATAGCTGCTGCCAAGAAAGCTAAAGAAGCTGGCAAGCCCATCCCAAGGGCCCCACAGAGACTTAGCCCGCCAAGGCTTAACAACCATTTTCCAGGAAATCTTTTCAACGGAAAAATTAGCCCCCTTATTCCCTACGCAATCAAAGGCGCAATCTGGTATCAAGGTGAAAGCAATGCCGGAAAAGGCAACGCTGAAGTTTATGGCTTGCAACTTGCAACCTTGATTAACGACTGGCGCGCCCGCTGGGGTCAAGGCGATTTTTATTTCGCGTGGGTCCAACTTCCTAACTTCCACAAACTTCAAACCGAGCCAGTTGAAGAATCCGGCTGGGTTACTGTTAGAGAAGAAATGGCCAACACTTTAAAACTGCCCAATACTGGAATGGCAATCACCACCGATGTAGGTGAAGCAAACGACATTCACCCCAAAGATAAACAGAATGTAGGAAAGAGACTTGCCATGTGGGCCTTGGCGAAAGCTTATAATCAAGAAAAGATTGCTTCATCCGGCCCGCTTTTCGCCTCGCATGAAGTAAAAGGCAAGGAAGTTGTCATCCGCTTCACCAATACCAATGGCGGGCTAAAATCATCTGGCCCCGAGCTAAAAGGTTTTGCAATTGCAGGCGCCGATAAGAAATGGAAGTTTGCAAACGCTAGGATCGAAGGTGAAACTGTTATCGTTTCCAGCCCCGATGTTAGTGCACCTTTAATGGTGCGCTTCGCTTGGGCAGACAACCCGATTGCAACTTTGTTCAATGGTGCTGGAATACCAGCAGCGCCATTTAGAACTGATAAATAAAGTCAGCAATTCTTCGAGGAATAAAGAGGAGCATTTACTGTTCCTCTTTCTTTTTTACTTTGAACTAGCAGCCCCACCTACAGGCCTGCGATTGGCAAGTATTTCGCTGATTCGGGTGCGGGCTTCCTTACGAAGCTTCTCAACTATTTCAGGATTTTTATCAAACACATTCGTTGTTTCCCCGGGATCTTTTTCAAGATTAAAAAGCATGTTCCCTTCTGGTGCGTTCCCTTTCTTCTTCTTTGCAGCACCGCCTTCATCTAAATCTGGAAGAAACAATTTCCACTCGCCCATGCGAATGGCCTGAACCGGATTCTTAAGGTTGGCTGTACAATAAAGATGCACATCACGAACAGGGCCTGCTTTATCATCCATCATCAAGGTAGATATATCCTTACCATCAATGATTTGCTTAGGATCTAACTTAGCACCCACAATTGAAGCAAGAGTTGGCAACACATCGATATTCCCTGCAATCTGGTTGCACTGGGTGCCTGCGGGAATTTTCCCGGGCCAGCGCATGATACAAGGCTCTCTTACTCCGCCTTCAAAATTGCTGCCCTTCCTTCCTTTAAACGGCCCAGCAGAACCCATATCAGGCCCGTTATCTGATGTGAAGATAACCAAAGTTTTTTCATCCAACCCTAACTCTTTAATTGTTTTCATCACTTGCCCAACCGACCAATCGATTTCCTCGATCACATCTCCCAATAAACCAGAAGCGCTTTTCCCTTTGAATGCTTCTGAAGCAGCCAGCGGTTCGTGAATCATAGTGTGTGGCAGATATACAAAGAATGGCTTTTCCTTATTTTGCTTCATGAACCCAATTGCTTCTTCCGTATAGCGTTTGGTCAACAATGATTGATCAGGTTCCGTTTCGATCGTCTTATCACCTCTTATCAAAGGCAAGGGCGGGTTCCCAGGCCTTTTGGAATACATGTCATTGCTATAAGGCAGTCCAAAATAATAATCAAATCCATGCTTGGTGGGAAGAAATTCGGGCAGATGACCAAGATGCCATTTGCCAATGCAGGCGGTTGTATACCCTGCAGATTTCATTACTTCCGCAACAGTGGTTTCTGCAGAATTGATACCGATTTTAGCCTGAGGAAACAAAACACCCGGGATGGATATTCTTTGATTGTAGCAACCCGTCATTAAAGCTGCGCGTGACATAGAGCAAACAGGAGTCGCATAAAAAGAATGAAACTTCCTGCCTTCCTTTGCAAAGGTATTGAGATTGGGCGTACGAACCTTGGTACTACCAAAGGGCTCGATGTCGCCATATCCCATGTCATCAATGAATATAAACACCACATTAGGCTTGGCGTTATCCGCAGCACTGCAAATAGCAGAGCTGAAAAAGAAAGAAAAAAGAAAAGGAAGGATGAAAGGCGCAAGATGTTTCATATCAAAGAATCCGATCGTAAAATGTAAAGGCACTTGAATGGTTTAAACTAAAGCGGTTAGTTTTCAAAACAAAAAAGTAGCTTAAACACCAATCAGAAAGATTTCCACCGGATAAACCTTAAAAATAAATATAAGAATAAATTTTATCTTGACAGCAAATATACTAATAAGATATAAAAATCTAATTAAAACTGTTCTGTTATATACCCTTTCAAGGATCACATCATGACAACAATTGACGAACCTCGTTTAGAATCTGACCTTTCCTACCGGTTTAAATACCTTGCAGAGTTTATGCATTTCATCCCTGAAGATATACAAGCAATTCATGATGCAGCACCCTTACTCGCTCCAAAAGTCCCTGCTTTAGTCAATGCAGTTTACGAACAGCTTCACGAAAACGATGCGACTTGGCGACACTTCCTGCCCGCCCAACCCGCAGATAAAGATGCATTGGCAAAGGCCCTTGAAAACCTGGATGCAAACCATGAGATCATTAAAAACCGTAAAGAACACCTTACCAATTACCTAGTAACCTTGGTAACCAAGCCCTACGATGGGAAAATGCTAACTTACTTAGATATGGTGGGAAAAATCCACACGTCAAAAGCGGGTAATCACAAAACCACCATTCCTTTAGTGCAAATGAACGCCCTGTTGGGATTTGTTTCGGATGCACTTCTTTGCAAGATTCTAAGCCTGAATCTTGAACGCCATCTAGAAATCTCAACTATCAGAGCTTTTAATAAACTTCTTTGGATACAAAACGATCTGATCAACCGCCATTACTCCAATTAATTTGCTGGATATACTTTAACCAAAACAGACGAATCCCTTTTGTTGTTACGCTAAAAGTTAGCTTTTGGCTTGACCGGCTTATTAACATGTTTTAAAATCAATTTTTCATATACATTACTTATCTTTTTTAAGTATGACGATCATGAAAAAACGACTAGGCTTTACTCTCATCGAATTACTAGTTGTGATTGCAATCATTGCAATCTTAATAGGGTTACTTTTGCCAGCAGTGCAAAAAGTTCGCGAAGCTGCAGCCCGTATGAAATGTAGTAACAATTTAAAACAACTCGCTCTCGGAATGCATGGCTATCACGATGCAAATACGGCATTTCCAATTGGGCAATATAATGATTTTTACTCCAATGATGGGCCATATATCCGCGGATGCTGGCTTCACCCGACCCTTCCCTTCATTGAACAACAGGCGCTATTCACCAATTTTGAAAGTAGCAATAACGCAAATGGTTGGGTTTTACTTGCAGCCAATAAAACCAAAGTGCTGCCCAATGCGATGTGCCCATCAGACCCTTCCAGTCCCAAAACTGACACTCTCGATGGTAACACCACCACCGCTGGCGTTTTTGAAAAACAAGGCATGCATACTAACTATGTTGCATGTTCTGGTTCGACAGTCTATGGCACAGGTAAAAACCTCAATGGCATTTTCTATGTGAAATCTAAAACAAAAATAACAGATGTAAGAGATGGAACTTCGAACACCCTAATGCTGGGGGAAATCCTTGTCGCCATAGATACCAATGTTAACGATCTACGAGGAAGGTATTCAAATTCTTGGGAAGGAAATAACTGGTTCAGCACTTTGAATCCGCCAAACTCCACAGTTTCTGATAAGCAAAATTATCAGGGTGTTTCAACTCCAAATGCACCCTTAACCAATGTAGCCAACAATGGGACTCAAAACCTTTCAGCCCGTAGCACGCATTCAGGTGGGGCAAATTTCGCCCTTGCGGATGGTTCAGTACGCTTTATTCAAAACAATATCGACCCTTTAGTTTATAACCAACTTGGTTCCAGAGAACTGGGCGAAGTAGCTACATCTTACTAACAACTTCCCCCAACTCTTTTACGGAACATAGCATGCGAATTTTTTCACTTTTAGTTGTTTTGTTGCTCGCATCTTTTGGCTGTGATTCTGGCCCCAGTCTTTACGAAATCAAAGGTAAAGTTTCATTCGATGGCGTACCAGTTGCTAAGGGCGATATCACACTAAGGCCAGAAAAACCTTCCACTGCACCACAAGGGGCAACCATCAAAGATGGATCTTTTCAAATGAAAGCAAGCGAAGGAAAATACAAAGTTGAGATAATATCTACAAGAGTGGTTCCCGGCAAAAAAGGCCCCATGGGCGAAGATGCAATTGAAGAGTTCATCCCACAAAAGTACAACACCAAAACCACCCTTGGGGCAGAAGTAAAATCTTCCGGCAAAAATGAACTCATCTTTGAACTGACTTCCAAGAAATAGCCAACCGTCGCCCTTTACTAATTAATTCCCGTCTAACCAGCCAAAACCAAGTTAAAATATAATTGCATAGGGTGTATTTTTGATTCCCGTTCAAATCCCTTAGAAAATCCTAATCAATTATCCCCACCCTCATCTTTCTAGAATTCACCAATCATGTTAATCTTGCCATTGCTATTACCCGGGAATTTTGACTCGATGACGGAGAATGAATGCAATCGCTTACTTCTGAAAATCCATCAACGTACACAAGGCCATCACTTTTACTGATCATCTTAGTTGCTTGTGTTCTAACAGGGCTAAATGCCATCAAACCTGTGCATATGGATGACAATGTGTACATTGCCTATGCGGGTGAATTCATCGCCCACCCTTTAAATCCCTATGATTTTAATTTCGGTTCGCCCAACTACATATCCGCAAACCAATTGCTTGTTCCCCCTGTGCTTCCCTACTATCTGGGCGCGGGAATTGCGCTGCTGGGCAACAACCCAATCCTCTTCAAACTCTGGCTTTTTCCTTTTGCCTTACTGCTTTCGGGATCGCTGTATTATTTATTCAAACGCTTTGCTCCTGGGTATGAAACTAAACTTTTATGGTTCACCGTTTTATCACCCGCAGTACTTCCTGGGTTTAATTGTATGCTGGAAATTCCCGTACTAGCTTTAGGGCTAACCGCTCTGGTTTTAGCATTTGAATCAATCGAAAAATCCTCCATCAGCCTGACTATCCTCAGCGGATTAATTTTAGGGTTGGCAATTGAAACCAAGTACACAGCATTAATCACCTTGGCGACGATATTTTGTTTGTACCTGATCAACAGGTGCTTACTTCAAGGCATAGCTGTGGTTTTTATCGCATTACTCGTGTTTATTTCTTGGGAAGTTTTTATCCACTTTTCGCAAGGCCAATCTCACTTCATCATTCATCTAGGGCAAAGAAAAGGCAACTTTATCCGCAGATGCCTTCATCTGATTTTACCGTTACTTACCCAAGTCGGTGGCATAGCAACGATCATTGCCCTGATAGGGATGCTGGCATGCAAGGTAGCCCCGCGCATTATCATAATTACTGCAGTTTTGATTTTTATCGCTTTTGCTTCTCTTGCATTGATTCCCGCAGATTTCCTGACACTAAAGGATTCACAATCAGGCCGCGTTTGGCTTACCCTTTCAACGATTGTTTATGGATTGATGGCGGTACTGGTTTGGGGAACTCTGGGCACAGTAGTTTTTAAATTGCTTGCCACAAGTGTAAAACCAGCTAGTGAAAATCTGCCCTTGGGTGAACGACATCTAGAATGGTTTTTATGCACATGGCTAATGCTCGAGCTAATGGGTTATTTTGCTCTTTCGCCATTTCCCGCGGTACGGAGAGTGATTGGAATCACCCTGGTTTTTACTTTTATAGCAGCGAGGCTTTTATCCAAAACGCAGGCTTTGAAGGAATCTTCACAAAACCTTTTACAGCTTATTATTTGTTTTGGAATAAGCCTTGGGGTTTTATTTTACTCGGTTGATTTTCTCGATGCTCAAGCATCAAAACAAATCGCACATGAAATCAAGCACAAGGATTGGAACATTGCGAAAGATAACACGCACTGGCATCTGACTTGGTGGGGTTTGAGTTACTATGCAGATAATCAGGGCCTGAAACAGTTGGCACTAAATCAGACAATTCCCAAAAAAGGCGACATCATTTCGGTTCACAACATTGAGGAATTGGTAAAAGATTTAAAAATGCACAAGGAAATTGATCTTGAGCTTTTAGAAACAGTTAATGTGGGGGATGGATTCCCACTACGAACTACCTCTAATTATTATTCAGGCAGAACGCCTATGGAACATAACCAAGGCCCTCGGGCCTCCGTCTTGGTTTACAAGGTACGGTAAAACTATCAAAATTAGATAAAGCAAAAGAGTATGAGTTTACCCATAGAGCTTGGCAGCAACCATTTAATCGGTTTGGCTTTAATTCGTAAAATGAGCTGTTAAGAAAAAATCAAACTACCATGCAGCCGACAATAAAAAGTGTGCCAGAAAGGATGATGGATGCAGGCAGGGTGAACACCCAAGCCAGAAGAATTTTCCGACAAGTTTCAAACTGAACCCCGGAATTATTTGCTGCCATCGTTCCAGCTATTCCACTCGATAGCACATGCGTAGTGCTAACAGGCATATGAAAGAAAACCGCACCAAGAATCGTAGCTGCAGTAACGGCTTCAGCGACAGCGCCCTGCCCAAAAGTAAGATGCGTTTTCCCAATTTTTTCTGCAACTGTAATCACAATGCGTTTATACCCGATGGTGGTTCCCACCCCGAGCGATAAAGCCACGCCTATTACAACCCATAAAGGAATAAATTCGATGGAAGATTTAATGACATGGTTTAGAGGGAGGATAGCCTTGGTAATATCAGGTGTGATTTTTTCGAGTTTTTCCAAGGCAACCACAAGCCCATAAATTTCTTTGCGAACTTCCCAACGATTATCTTCAGAAACTTCTGCAAGCGAAGTTTTCCCATCCAAGCTTTCGAGCACCTTATCTGCCTGTTTAAGAATCGCAGCGTCCGTGATATTCGCTTGCGCTAAAACTTGTTTCACACTTAAAACAGCTTCTCTGCAGGTTTTCGCCTTATGCTGATCATGTATATCCATCGCATAATAAACAGGCATGAAACCTATAAGCACAAGAAGAATAAGCCCCATTCCTTTTTGCCCATCATTTGAGCCATGCGCAAAACTCACTCCGCCACACGTAAGGATTAATATTCCGCGAATCCAAGAAGGAGGCGGGTTATTATCCACAGGTGGCGTATAAAGCCTTTGGTCACGAATCACCAATTTCATGGTAATCAATCCGACAGCAGCTAAAACAAATCCTAATAAGGGCGAAATCACCAACGCCATCATTACCGTTGCTACTTGGCCCCAATTAAGACCTCCCAATCCATCACCATTCATCCAACTGTTGACAATGCCAACGCCTAAAATTGATCCGATCAGCGTATGCGAAGTACTTACAGGCAATCCAATAACCCAAGTGCCCAAGTTCCAAATGATGCCCCCAATTAAAAGAGAAAGCACCATCACCAATGCCTTACCGCCACTAGCATCAATGAGTAGATCCACAGGCAAAAGATTAACAATACTAAATGCAACCGATGTACCGCCGACCATGACGCCCAAAAAATTAAGGAAGCCTGAATAAATTACTGCAGGAGTAGCAGGCAACGATTTGGTATAGATAACCGTGGTTACTGCATTGGCAGTGTCATGGAAACCATTAATGAATTCAAACCCAAACGCAATCGTGAGTGCGAATAGGAGAAAGAGCAAAGTCAAGAATGGCAAACTGGAAGCCGCGGTAAACAATTCCATGGGTATCTCGTTCAGTAATTCGACAAAAAACACTTGCCGCCGCTAAAGCAACTTGAAGCATCAATTTATTACGAATTAACTCTGTAAGCGAAACTTTTAGGATAGATTAACCAAATCATCACATTTGGAATGAATGATCACCCCCATCTTAAACAGGATAAAATGTTCTCAAAATCAAGTTTTTATGGCTAATATCACAAACTTACCTTATAGTTATTGTTCCTACCTGAATAAATGAGAATCCGCCATGCTTACCATTTGGGATCACGATAACCGCTTTAGAAGAAGAGACTTCCTAAAAATAGGGGGCTTTGGCTTAGCAGGCTTGGCTTCTGGAGGCTTGGCCAAAGCAGATGAAAAAGCAGTACTAACAAATAAATCCGTGGTATTTCTTTTTCTGCATGGTGGCCCCAGTCAGGTAGAAACCTTCGACCCAAAGCCTAATGCCCCCAAGGAAATCCGCGGCCCATTGGGAACGGTTCAAACCAACATCCCCGGAGTGCTTTTCGGTTCGCCTTTTCCGAAGCTGGCAAAGCATGCAGATAAGTTAACCATCGTTCGGTCTTATGTTCCGGGCGATGCCAACCACGATATCAAACCCATCGTTTGTAAAACCACCTCGGGGGCAAATCTTGGGAGTTTATATTCTGCAGTTGCGGGTATATCTCCTCCGCAAAAAGCCATCCCACGAAACGCGCTGCTATTTCCCAGAGCAGTCGATCCTACTGCGCAAGCGGGCGTAATGCAGTTTGGCAAGTTCGATGCCACCGGGCCTTTTTCTCCATCGGTTGCCCCTGTTCAGCCAGGCGCAGGCAATGGCCTCATGCAGGATCTTAAAATCAAACTGCCCCGCGAAAGATTGGACGACCGACTTGCATTGCTGCAAAGCTTAGACAAAGTACGCTGGGCCATCGAAGATACTTTGCGTGCAGAAACTTCTGATAAGTCACGCGAGATGGCATTACTAGCGCTCATGGGTGGCCTCGCAGATGCCCTCGATCTTTCCAAGGAAGACCCTAAAACTATCGCCCTATACGATACAGCCTCACTAATTCAGGTTGATGCCATCAGTAAGAAATGGAACAACCACAAAAACTACGCAGACAACGCCCGAACCTTGGGAAAACTACTTTGCCTTTCTCGTAGAATGTGCGAACGAGGCGCTGGATTTGTCACCGTCACCACCAACTTCGTCTGGGATATGCATGCAGATTCCAACAACGCCACCATCGACGAAGGTATGGGTTATATGGCTCCACCATTAGATCATGCTATTAGTGCGTTTCTTGAAGATGTAAAAAGTCGAGGATTGGAAGATAAGATCATGTTAGTAGTATGTGGCGAAATGGGTCGCACTCCAAAAATCAATGGCAAGGGTGGTCGTGATCATTGGGGCAACCTTGGGCCACTGCTTTTAGCTGGTGGCGGGTACCCCATGGGTCAAGTCATCGGTCAATCAAAAGCGGATGCTTCTTCCCCTTCATCCGACCCCGTTACCCAAGGGATGCTGGTGAGTACCGTCCTACAAACTCTCATCGATTTTCCAAAGTTAAGGCTTTCCCCTGAAGTTGCTCGCGAAGTATTAAACGCAGGCAGCCACAAGAATATCTTCAGCTAAAATCGCTACAACCCCACCCCCCGCATTGCATATCTTCCCAGCTTTCACTCATTCTGTAAAGAATCAGGGGTAAGCATTGGAAATAAGGGCTACAAAGCGTTAAAATGAAAATATAGGTTTAAGTGTCAGGCTTAGCTGCCTCTCCAAATGTTATAAGGTGAATCATGTTGTTTAAAAATATATCCTCATTGGTCATGCTTGTTTTAGTTACCACTGTTGTTCAAGGTGCAGACAAGCTTAAATACAACAAAGATATTAGGCCCATCCTTTCTGAAAACTGTTTTTCCTGCCATGGGCCCGATAGCGCAGCCCGCAAAGCCGACCTGCGGTTGGATAGGCGCGAAGATGCCATCAAGTTTGGCGCCATCGTTGCAGGAAGCGCAGAAAAAAGCCCGATCATCGAAAGAATTTACAGCACCGAAAAAGACAAAGTGATGCCCACGCCCAAGTCACACAAAGTGCTTACTGCAATTCAAAAAGAAAAACTCAAGCAATGGGTGATTGAAGGTGCGGAATATGAACTCCATTGGTCTTTCATCGCAGCAAAAAAACCTACCCTTCCCCAAATCAAGAACGAAGCATGGGCGAAGAACCCCATCGATCGATTCATCCTTGCTGAACTTGAAAAGAAAGGCCTAACCCCAGCCCCTGAAGCAGATAGGCGCACCCTAGCTAGAAGATTAAGTTTAGACCTTAATGGCATACCACCCGAACCCGCAGTTGTTGAAGCGTTTGTTGCAGATACCCGACCCGATGCCTACGAAAAACTCGTGGATCAGTTCCTGCAATCTTCTTCGTGGGGCGAACATAGGGGCAGAATCTGGCTCGATGCTGCCCGCTTTGCCGACAGCCATGGCATTCACTTCGATAATTTCCGAGAAATGTGGAGCTACCGCGATTGGGTGATCAACGCCTTCAACAAAAATATGCCCTTCAACCAATTCACGATAGAACAGTTGGCAGGCGACTTACTTCCTAACGCTACGCTCGAGCAAAAAATCGCCTCCGGTTTTAATCGCTGCAATATTACCACCAACGAAGGCGGGGCTATTTCAGAAGAATATCTGGTGCTATACACCCGGGATCGAACCGAAACCGTTGCTCAAGTTTGGCTTGGCCTTACCGCGGGCTGTGCGGTTTGCCATGATCATAAGTTTGACCCTTTCAGCACCAAAGATTTTTACTCGATGGCTGCGTTTTTCAACAACACAACACAAGGTGCAATGGATGGCAACATCAAAGATACACCCCCGATTATTCCAGTTCCAATCCCGGAAGATAAAGCCCGCTGGGAAGTAGTGACTAAAGAACTTGCAACAGTTCGTGCTCAAGTAGAAAACCGCAAGAAAGAAGCCAAAGGCGATTATGATAAATGGCTCGCTACTGCAACCAAAGAAACTTTTAGTACCGGAATGCCAACCGAGGGGCTAATAGTTTCTGCAGGGCTGAAAGAAGGCCAAGGCAACAAGCTAGAGTTCACCATCAACAAAGAAAAGAAGTTGATCGATGCTCCCGATATCGCTTGGGTAAAAGGCCAGACAGAAGAAAAAGTGTTGCAGGTTGCCAAGGCTGGATCAGTGACCATTCCAGAAATAGGGGACTTCGAAAAAGATCAGGCCTTTTCTTTTGGCGCTTGGGTGCTAACCCCCAGGCAGGCATTTGGACCTCTATTTGCCCGCATGGACGATACTGCAAAACATCGCGGTTGGGACCTCTGGTTTGAAAACGGAAAAGTAGGTGCTCACCTCGTTTCTTCATGGCCCGAAAATGCAATCAAAGTGTTGTCTAAGGCCACCTTTAACCAGAACACTTGGACTCATATTTTTGTAACCTACAACGGTTCGGGCAAAGCCGATGGCGTAAAGATTTATGTCAATGGAACCGCCCAGGCAACCGAAGTCCTTTCAAACAACCTGACCGAAAGCATTCGCACCAAAGTTCCCTTCCGACTAGGTTCCCGCCATAGCAAAGAGCCTTTGGAAAAAGCAACTTTCCACGACCTGAAAATTTACAATCGAAACTTGAAGGCTGAAGAAGTAGCAGCGCTTGGCCCAGTCGAAAAACTGGTTCAGATTCTCGCCAAGGAACAAGCTAAGCGCACACCCCAAGAAAAGAACCAGCTTTTCGATTGGTGGCTTTCCAACATGGACGCTAAATCCAAAGATCTTACAACCCAATTGAGCGCCCTAGACCGCGAAGAAAAAGAGTTGAAGGGCAAAGGCACCATCGCCCATATCATGGTCGAAAAAGCTGAACCTTCCATGGCCTTCATCCTTAATCGTGGCGACTACGACAAGCGCAAAGATAAAGTTGCTGCAGCAACCCCCGAAGTATTACACACCATGCCCAAGGAAACTCAGCGCAATCGATTAGGGTTTTCCCAATGGCTCTTGATGCCTGAAAATCCTCTTACCTTCCGCGTAACTGTAAATCGCTTCTGGCAGGAAGTTTTTGGCAACGGCTTAGTACGCTCAAGTGGCGACTTCGGCATCACAGGCGACACCCCAAGCCATCCCGAATTGTTAGACTACCTCGCCCTTGAATTCCGCGAGCAAGGTGGCGATATGAAGAAATTCTTCAAGCTTATGGTTACCAGCGCAACCTACATGCAATCTGCAGCATCAACTCCTGAAAAGCTTGAAAAAGACCCTGCAAACCGTTTGCTTAGCAGGGGCAGCAGGTATCGCATGGATGCAGAAATGATCCGCGATTATGCCTTGGTATCCAGCGGAATCCTAACCAAGAAAATCGGCGGCCCAAGCGTTAAACCCTACCAACCCGAAGGCGTTTGGGAAGCTGTTGCTATGATTGGCAGTAACACCCGCGATTACAAAGCCGATGTAGGCGAAAACCTTTACCGTAAAAGTATGTACACTTTCTGGAAAAGGTCTGCGCCGCCCGCAAGCATGGAAATCTTGAATGCTCCCAATCGCGAAACCTGCATCGTTAAAAGAGAACGAACCAACACACCCCTTCAAGCCCTGGTTACTCTCAACGATCCGCAGTTTGTCGAAGCTGCCCGCTTCCTAGCAGAACGATCCCTCAAAGAATCAGGTAGTACCCCCGATTCCCAACTCGACTTCATCACCATGCGCATTCTTTCTCGAAAACTCAACTCTGCCGAAAAGGCACTTGTGCTTTCAGAACGAACCGACCTTTTAGATTACTATTCTAAAAACATGGAAGAAGCGAAGAAGTTACAAACCTTCGGCGCATACAAATCCGACCCTAAACTGAATCTTGCAGAACTTTCAGCTTGGACAATGACCATTAATTCACTCATGAACCTAGATGAGGTTCTTTGCCGCTAGGCAACTTTTTTACACGGAGCAAAACACACATGAACATCAGCAGTTTGATTCAAGAGCAAGGCCTTGCAATGACCCGCAGGCATTTCTTTTCCAAGGGTTCCAACGCCCTCGGGTTTGCAGCACTTACAAACCTGCTTGGAAATAAAGCCCAAGGCGCTTCTTCGCCAGATACTTCTTCAATGAATCCCTTCCCTTCCAAAGCAAAGAATGTGATTTATTTGCATATGGTGGGTGGCCCACCGCAGATGGATTTATTCGATTACAAACCCAAGATGCAAGATTGGTACGACAAGGATCTTCCCGATTCCGTCCGCAAAGGACAAAGGCTTACCACCATGACCAGTGGTCAGGCCCGTTTCCCCATCGCTCCCTCAAAATTCAACTTCTCCCAACACGGCCCAGCAGGAATGTGGTTCACCGAACTCCTTCCCTACAAGGCTAAAATGGCAGGCGATCTTTGCTTCATGCGCTCCATGAATACCGAAGCCATCAACCACGAACCCGCAATTACCTACATGCAAACAGGCAATCAACTAACAGGCAAACCATGCTTGGGCGCATGGGCCAGCTACGGCTTGGGCAGCATGAACCAAAACCTTCCCGCCTTTGTCGTCATGGTTGCCAAACCTACCAACACCGAACAAGTGCAGGCTATTTCCGCAAGGCTTTGGCAGGCGGGTTTTCTTCCGGGCGAATACGCGGCTGTGCCATTCCGATCCAGTGGGGACCCAATCCTTTATCTCAACAACCCACCGGGCGTTCCAACCCAAATCCGCAGGCGCACCCTCGATGGTATTAATCAACTTAACCAAATGACACTCAACCAGGTTGGAGATCCCGAAACACTTACCCGCATCCAGCAATACGAAATGGCTTTCAAGATGCAAACCAGTGTTCCCGAACTTACCGACATGGCACGCGAAAGCGAAAACACCTTCAAGCTTTATGGCGAAGCTGCACGCAAGCCAGGAACCTTT